>JAAETT010000458.1 GCA_024228115.1 bacterium | reverse complement strand
GCCGGAATTCGCGCTTCTGGCGACACGTAGCTGAACATCGCAGACTGGTCGTGATCGGTTCCGCGCATCTCTCACCCCCTGATCATGCGTGTACCAACCGATTGGCGGACCCGCACGGGGTTTTTCCGCAGCCTGCTAGAGGTGGCGGCTCGCAAGAAAGCAGCGACCCGGAAGAAAGCCGCGCGGAAGAAGACGACCCGCAAGAGTTCCGCGCGGAAGAAACTCACCATTCGCAAGGAGAAGCGCGGGCTGGAGGCTTCGGAAGTCGTCATCAGCGCTGAAGAACCGGAGCTCCGGCCCCTGGCCCAGGAAGTCGAAGCGGCCGGAGGGGCAGTGATCGGCGCCTACCGGGAACCCCTCTCGGGGAAACCACTCCTGTTGGCCTCCCTGCCCCGTGATGCCATCGAACCGACGCCCTTCCAGCGGGATCTCTCGCCAACTCACACCAAGCGCCTGGCCGCGAAGATCGAGGAGAGTGGCTCGTTTCTCGATCCGTTGATCGTCGTGCGAGGTGCGGAAGGCGGGTTCTGGACGCCGAACGGCCGGCATCGCCTGGCTGCCGCCAAGGTGTTGGGCCTGCGGCAGATCACCGCCTTGATCTCGCCCGACGAGGCGCTGGCGTTCCGGATCCTCGCGCTCAACACGGAGAAGGCCCACAACCTGAAGGATCGCAGCCTGGAGGTGATTCGCATGGCGAGAACCCTCGCCGAGCGGCACCCACGTGCGAAAGAAAACGATTTCAGTTCGGAGTTCGAAGCCGCGGAGTTGCTCACGCTCGGCCTGATCTACCAGGAGAATGGTCGATTCGCCGGGGGCGCGTACAGCCCTTTCCTCAAGAAGGTCGATCGCTTCACGACGAAGACCCTTCCCAAGAGCCTTCAGGCTCGCGAAGGCTATGCGGCACGCCTGCTGACGATCGATACCCGCGTGAAGGAGATCGTCGGAGCGCTGAAAGAACGCGGCTTCGACTCCCCCTACGTTCGCAACTATGTCGTGGCGCGCATCAACCCGGTTCGCTTCCATCGCGCCAAGAAAGGCGAGACCAAGCCTCCGATGGAACTCGGAGCTGCGCTCACCCGCATGGCCGCTTCAGCCAAGAAATTCGATCTCGGCAAGGTGCGCGAGCGCGATCTGGCGTTGGTTGCAGCCGCGTCGAGCGCCTGAGAGAAGGAGCCTCCCATTCCCGGAGCACTCGACGGCATTCGTGTCATCGACACGACCACCATGATCTCTGGTCCGATCTGTACGCGAATCCTGGCCGACCAGGGTGCCGACGTCGTCAAGGTCGAAGCACCGGGCGTAGGAGATCTCGTACGCGTGATGGGTGCGCGGCGGGATGGGCTCTCCGCGACGTTCGTGACGTCGAATCGCAACAAGCGTTCCGTTGTCATCGATCTCAAGCAGAAAGAGGGCCTCGCCCTGTTCGAAAAGCTGATCGCCAGCGCCGATGTCTTCGTGCAGAACTTTCGCCCTGGGGCCGCCGAGCGAATGGGGATCGGCGAGGAAGCTCTTCGCAAGATCAAGCCCGATCTCGTCTACTGCTCGATCAGCGGCTTCGGGGAGAAAGGTCCCTACGCGCACAAGAAAGTCTACGACCCGGTCGTGCAAGCCCTTTCGGGGCTGGCCGCGATCCAGGCGGATCGCGATACGGGGCGCCCCCGCATGGTTCGCTTGATCGTGCCGGACAAGCTCACGGCCGTTACCGCAGCCCAGGCCATCACCGCAGCCCTCTTTCATCGGGAGCGCAGCGGCGAGGGGCAGCATCTTCGTCTCGCCATGCTCGATGCGATGGTCGCTTTCGCGTGGCCCGAAGGCATGGCCGGCCACACGTTCATCGGCGAGGGCCAACACGATCGCCGTGCGCGCTACGCCCAGGATCTGATCTTCGAGACAGCCGATGGCTACCTGACGGCGGGGGCCGTTTCCGATAGCGAGTGGAAGGGCCTGTGCCGCGCCATCGAGCACGAAGAATGGCTCGAGGATCCACGCTTCGAAACCGCCGCCGGGCGCATCATGCATGCGGGAGACCGCCTGACGATGACCGCCGAAGTCTTCCGCTCTCGCACGACCGCCGAATGGCTGGAGCGGCTCGAAGCCGAGGATGTACCTTCGGCCCCCGTGCTGAGCCGAAAAGATCTCCTCACCCACCCGCAGCTCGAGGCCAACGAACTGGTCGTCGAGGATGAACACCCGGTAGCCGGACGGATGCGTCAGGCCCGGCCGGCCGAACGCTTCAGTGCCACTCCGTCGAGCTTGCGACTTCCCGCTCCCTCCCTGGGCGAACACACGAACGAGATCTTCGAAGAACTCGGGGTGGACGCCGAGGACCTGGTCGCGCTTCGCGAGCGGGGCGTGGTGGCCTGAACGATGCCGGGCTGGGTCTCCATCGCATCCCTGCTGGGCGCTTCCGGTGTCGTGCTTGGCGCGTTCGGGGCCCATACCCTGAAGGCACGCTTGACCCCCGAGAGCCTCGCTAGCTGGAACACCGCGGTCGAGTACCACCTCTTGCATGCCGTCGTGCTGCTGGTGCTCGCCTGGACCGCATCCAACGGCGATCCCTCGGCCCCCTGGGCCATGAAACTATTCAGCGCCGGAATCGTATTCTTCTCGGGGTCGATCTACGTCCTGGTGCTCGGTGGTCCACGCTGGCTGGGTCCTATTACCCCCATTGGAGGGATATGTCTGGTCGCAGCCTGGCTTTCGTTGCTCGCGTACGCCCGCTCTTCGGGCGGCTGACGCCAAGATCTGCGGTTGTGATTGGCGTCACCGCAGTGTGTCGCCCCATCTGGGATGTTTCTCTCCAGGCGGAGACGACCGTCCCGTGAAGTCGGATCCGCAATCGAACAGACGCCTTTCGGGGGGATGCTGGACGATGACGAACTCGGCCATCACGACCGGATCGAATGCCTCGGTGCAAGCCTCTGCACAGCACCGCGGCCAAGAGCGCTGCCTCGATCCGATGCGAGGCATCTTCGTCTCGCTGGGCCTCGGCGCCGCCGGCTGGCTGGTGGTCGTCGCCATGGCTCTGGTTCTGCGCGCACTCGTTTCGTAGCCGCAGCGGCTCAACGCGCTTGCCGGGCCGGTCGCTGAGCGCGACCGTCGTGGGGTGACGCGCAGACCGAACGAGTCCCAGGCCGAAGCCCGCGCATGGGTCGCCTTTCTTGCGACCGCAGTGCTCGTTCTCCTGACGATTCCGCTGGCGCGGCAGGCCCAACACCTGGTCGAGTCGACCGTAGGGAGCGGCTTCTTCCTCATCGTCGTCGTCGCAGGGATCGCCGCTGCCAGCTGGACGGCATGGAATCGACTCCGCACAACGAAGTCGAGCCGGAGCCATGGCGGGTGGGTTCTCTTCGGTATCACACTCGCTTACGTAGGCGGCGCCTTCTTTCTGCGGAAGAATCCGGAAGAAGCCGTGCACCTTCTCGAATACGGCGCCCTTGGCATCCTGGGGGCTCGCGCGCTTGCCTTCCGCCTACCCGATGCGTGGGTGTATCCAGCCGCCGCGCTGCTCGGTGCCTCTGTTGGAATCCTGGACGAAGCGATCCAATGGATGACGCCCTCGCGCCACTGGGACATCCGCGACCTCGTGATCAATGCGCTCGCTGCCAGCGGGGTTCAAATTGGCCTGGTCGCTGGGGCCCTGGGGCCTGCAGCTCGAGGCGGGACGGCACGTGGCTTGCGAGGATTCTGCGCCGTCGCAGCTCTCGCATGGCTGCTTCTGGGCGCCAGCCTGCTCAATACGCCGAGCCGCATCGCCAGTTACGCGAGCCGTCTCCCCGGCCTCGGATTCCTCCTCCAGAACGAGGGGGTGATGCTCGAATACGGACACCTCCACGAGCTTCCAGGAACCGCCCTCTTCCGGTCTCGATTCACGAGGGACGAACTCTCTCGGTTCGATTCGCTGCGAGGAGCGGAAGCCGGCGCCGTCATGAAGCGAGAGGGCTCTGAAGATCGCTACCGGGAGTTCCTGGCCACCTACAACCCGACCACGGACCCTTTCCTGCACGAGTTCCGCGTCCACCTGTTCCGACGGGACCGATATCTCCAGGCCGCAGCGAAACATGCCGGCGATCCCGGGCGGTCTCGCCGCGAGCTGACGGTCGCCTTTCGGGAAAACGCCATCCTCGAACTGGCCTTCCCGGTTTCCCTAGCCGCTTCGGAAGCTCGCTGGACCACATCGGAGAAAGGTCGCGTCGCAGAGCGGCAAGATCCCGGTCAGAGATACGAGAGCCCGGTCAGCCGCGGGCTGGTGACAGGCATCGGCGAGCCCACGATCGTTTGGACATGGCTGACGGGTTTCGTGCTTCTGGGGGCTTGCGCGCTTGCGACGCGGCGGCGTTAGTCGAGCAACTCCCGGACGCGCTCGAGCAATTGGCTCCGGGTAAAGGGTTTCGGAAGAAAGGCAAACTCTGGGCCGACCGCGTTCGGCTCGCCGGGAACGCCCGAAACCAGGAGCACCGGAAGGTCTGGTCGTTCTTCCCGCAAGCGGGCGGCCAACTCGAGGCCGGAGGTGCCGCGCATCATCACATCGCTGATGACGAGATCGACGTGCTCATTGTGCATTGGGCCGGACCAGGCCTCCTCTGCCCCTGACGCGGCGAAGACACGATAACCTCCGGCGCTCAGCACCCGCGTCATGAGCTTACGCACGCTGTCTTCATCCTCAACGACCATCACCGTCTCGCGTCCGCCGCTGACCACGCGCCCCGGCAGCGGCTCGCTGACCTTGGCAGAGGTTTCCTCTGCCGCGGGAAAATCGATGACGAAGGTACTTCCTTCTCCGACGACGCTCTCCACCTCGATCCTACCGCCGGTCTGATGAACGATTCCGTAGACCGTCGAAAGGCCAAGGCCCGTACCCTGGCCGACCTCCTTCGTCGTAAAGAACGGCTCGAAGATCTGCCTTCGTACCTCTTCCTCGATTCCCTGGCCCGTATCTTCCACGCGCAGCCAGACGCGACGCGAATCCCCTTCCCCAGAGCTACTCGTTCGGAGCGTCAGGCATCCACCGCGCGGCATCGCATCCCGCGCATTCACGGCAAGGTTGAGGAGCACCTGCTCCAGCTGACTCGGATCCGCCCTCAGCCCAGGGAGGTCCGGTTCGAGCTCCGCACGCAATTCGACGTCATCGCCGAGGACCCGGCCCAACATCGATTCCATCTCGTTCACGATCGCATTCAAATCCAGGTGCTGGGGCATCATCACCTGGCGGCGACTGAAGGCCAGCAGCTGTGCCGTCAACCGGGTCGCACGCTCGGCGGCACGCCGGATCTCGAACAACCCATCGTCGAGTTCCGCGCGGGAGAGCTTGGCGTCTTCGAGAACACCCGTGTAGCCGAGCACGGTGGTCAACAGGTTGTTGAAGTCATGAGCGATGCCGCCGGCCAGGCGACCCATGGCCTCCAGACGTTGGGAGCGGAGGAGCTGGGCCTCGCTATCCCGTAGAGCTTGCTCGGCGCGCCGACGTTCCTCGATCTCCGCCTCCAGCAGACGCTCCCGCTCCCGCAGGGTGACGACGGAATCCGCGAGCGCGTCATGGTTCCGGCGCAGCTCCCTCTGCTGCTCCGCGAGCTCGTCGATGGCACTATTCGCTCCGGAAAACACCTCCAGCACACGTTTCAGGCGGGAGGCGATGGTGCCACTCGGGGGCAGCGTGATCCAATACACCGAGCGGTGCGAACCGATCTCTGCCGAAACAGTGGCAGGCGCAAGGCCGAGCAGCTGCGGCGAGCTCTCGAAGACGGTGCGGGTGCTCCGAAAGAACGCCTCGGAAGCGCGCACGTGCGGTGGGAGCGTCAGCACCACGCGAAGCCGGCCGTCGTCGAGCCTTTCCATCTCAGCGGTGTGGATCGGATATTGGGATGGCCCCATCCACCGTACGAGCAAGTTGAAGAGCTGGCTCGGACTCACGGCGAGTGACAGAGACCGTCGGACGCCGTGGTTCCGCGTGTCGAATGCCATCGAGTCGACGATCTCCCTCAGCACTTCGCGGCCACCCACATTCTCGAGGCGCTCCATGACCTCTGAGAAATGGTCCCAAGGTATCCACAGCTTCCCCTCCCCCAGAACCGCGGCGGAATAGGGAAGCCCGTCCAGGAGCAGTTCGAGGTCGAATCCACGGTCTCGGTAGCCGGCCAGCAACATGGGGAGCGAGCGCGTCGAGGCATCGCGACCCCTGGCGACGTTCCCGGGGGGGCGTTCCGTCGAGTCCGACGTTTGATTGCGCATTCCCACTGGCCTCGAACGTAGGGAGCCCGTTAGCCCGCGTCGGCCCCTAAGTGTCATCCCTCAGAGCCGGTTCCAGTCTACCCGCCACCGACAAAAAAGAACCCCAATCCATGAGGGTATTTCCATCAGATTCGCGGTCGGGGTAGATCCCCTCCTCCCTCTCCGGGAACACTTAGATGTTCGCCTGCATGGATGCAGGCTCCCCCCAAAATGCTGTGAAAGGACCTCCCCCAATGGCCCGCCGTACGCCCCTCGATCTACTGGATTCCTTCGTCTCGACGACCGCGACTGCGGGTCTCGTCCACTGCTCCGCGGAGGACACGGCCCTGCAGGGCCGGACGATCCGCATCAAAGGACGCGACCTGCTCCAATTCGGTTCCTGCAGTTATCTCGGGCTCGAATTGGACCCGCGTCTCAGCCGCGCCGCATGCGAAGCGGCAGAGCGTTTCGGAACGCAGTTTTCGTCGTCGCGAAGCTATGTCTCCGCTCCCCTCTACACCGCCTTGGAGGAGCGGCTGGAGGAGATGCTCGGCGGAGCGACCCTCGTGACGCCAACGACGACGCTAGGGCACCTGGCCGCCCTGCCCTCGCTCGTCCACGAAGACGACGCACTCCTCCTCGACCATCAGGTACATCACAGCGTTCAAATGGGCGTGCAGGTAGCCCGCAGCGAAGGCTGCCACGTCGAACTGGTTCCCCACAACGACCTCGACGGACTGGAGGAGCGAGCAACCGCGCTCTCCCGCAGCCATCGTCGAGTATGGATCCTCGCAGACGGCGTCTACAGCATGTTTGGTGATCTCGCACCGGTCGAAGCTCTTTGGGCCATCGCCGAGCGGGTCCCCAATCTCTGGCTCTACATCGATGACGCCCATGGCATGGGCTGGTGTGGGCCAAGAGGCTGCGGGAGTGTGCTTTCTCGGGTTCCGCTCCACGAGCGCGTGGTCGTCGCCACCAGCCTGAACAAATCCTTTGCGGCGGCTGGCGGATGCCTGGTGTTCGGAGACTCCGAGCAACGGCGCCGGGTGCGAACGGTTGGCGGCCCGATGATCTTTTCGGGGCCCGTTCAGCCGCCGATGCTTGGCGTAGGCCTGGCATCAGCAGAGATCCACCTATCGGAAGAACTGCCCGGGCTCCAAGCCGAACTGGCTTCCCGCATCGCGCTCTCGACCCGCCTGCTCGAGGAACGGGGCCTTCCGATCGTATCGAAGGATCCCACCCCGATCCGTTTCGTTGGAGTCGGTCTGCCCCGGGTCGCGCGAAATCTGGCGGCGCGCCTGATGGCCGATGGCTTCTATACGAACGTCTCCCACTTCCCTGCCGTGCCGATGAAGCAGGCAGGAATCCGCTTCACGATCACGCGCCATCACCGGCCGAGCGATCTCGAGGCTCTGGCGGAAGCCATCGACCGGAACTTTGACGCCGCTTTCCGAGAAGAGGGGCAGGACTCAGCCAAGGTCTGGAGCACCTTCCACCTCGACCGCTGCGCTAGAACGACCCCTCGTTCTCACGCGCCGACTTCCGAGATCGAAGAGCTGGATTCGATCGAGCAGATCGATCGCGAGACCTGGGACGCCTGCCTTGGAGGGCGTGGAAGCTTCGACTGGGAAGGCCTGCGATTCCTCGAGCGGGTCTTCCGGCAGAGCGGGAAACCGGAGGACGAATGGCGCTTCAGGTACTACATGAACCGGGATCCCGACGGCACGCCGGTTCTGGCCACCTTCTTCACGCAAGCGCTGTGGAAGCTCGACATGATGGAGGACGCCGCGACCTCCGACGCGGTCGAGGCCCTGCGCCAGAAGGATCCCTACATGCTCACGGCACCGGTCTACTCGATGGGTTCCCTGCTTACAGAGGGCAACCACCTCTTCGTCGACCCGAATCGCCTGCCGCCGGGTTCACCTGGCTGGGAGAAGCAGCTATCCGCCTTGCTCACCCGGATAAGGGAGGCAGCCGAGGCCAAGAGCGCGTCCTTCATCGCGCTCCGCGACCTTCCGACGGAGGACGAGCGTCTGGAGGGTTTTCTCGGCAACCACGGCTTCGTGCGACAGGATGCCCCCGAGCGCTTCGCGCTCGGGCTCGAACTCGGCAAGGCAGAGCAACTCCGCGCGCTACGCAAGAAGTACCGGGCCTTCCTTCGAACCGAAGTGGCACCCTGGAACGATGCCTACCACTGCGAAATCGCCAGCACACATACACGACCCTTGTCCAACGACGAGCGGGCTCGGATCGAGCAGCTGTACCAGAACGTTCAGGGCCGAAGCCGCGAGCTGAACACGTTCCCGTTGCCCGCGGGTATCTTCGAGGCCATGCTCGAAGAAGAGAACTGGGAACTCCTGCTCCTGCGCGCAGCCACCGAACCGACCGGGGCACCGCCGCTCGCCATGGTGGCAAGCTATCGGGGGCGAGGAGTCTACTGCCCGATGGTGATTGGCCTCGACTACGAGCACGTGCGGAGTGCCGGGCTCTACCGACAATGCCTGCGCCACGTGATTCTCCGCGGGCGGGAGCTGAAGACCAAACGAATCGCCCTGGGCATGGGTGCCGGGCTGCAGAAGAAGCGCTTTGGAGCCCGCGCCGAAGCTGCAAGCGTGTACATGCTCGCCGAGGATCATTTCGCTCTGGACGTCCTTTCGGAAATCTGGACGCGTACCCGCCAATAGGCGAGCTACGGCTACCCCCGCGTAGCGTGTTCGCGTGCCAACTCTACATAGGAAAGTGTTCGGCGCCGCTGCTGCTCGATCTCATCCAGATCGAGTTTGCGTACGACCCTCGCGGGCGTCCCGACCACGAGCGTTCGGGCTGGCACTTCTCCGCCGGGAACGACGACCGCCCCGGCACCGACCAGGGCTTGCTCGCCGACCCGGGCTCCGTCCAACACGATCGCGCCGATTCCGATCAACGCGCCATCCCCTACCTCGCAACCGTGCACCACGGCGCGATGGCCGATCGTCACCTCCCGGCCGACATCGGTCGAGAAGCGGTCGCGCGTCACATGCAGGACAGCACCGTCCTGCACATTGCTGCGTTCACCGATGCGGATGCCGTTGACGTCGCCGCGCAGCACGCAGCCGTACCAGATGCTTGCGCCGGCACCGATCTCGACATCCCCGATCACGCTGGCGCCCGGCGCGACCCACGCGTCCAGACCAATCCGCGGCATCTGCCCGTGAAAGGGCAGGATCCGTGCATCGGGGAAGCGCTCAGTCATCACCGGAAGGGTTCCACACGCGTAGGCTCCTGTCGCGAGCCCGCCTCGCGGCCCGAAGCGTGCGCGGTGCCCGGCTCGAACGTGCGAAGCCCTGCCCAGGAATCGGGCAGCGTTGCTCAGGAGTTGTGCGGTTTCTGGCCACGAGTGCGTGACCACCCCCTCTCCAGGGCTCTCTCATGGCACGGCGCTTGCTCTCCCCGGGGTGTCACCCGATCCGGAGGGCTCCATGCCGTCGCTCATATTTCGCGTTCTGCCTTTCATCGCCCTCGCACTGCTGGCAAGCCCCGCGTGGGCCGAGGACGAGCTATCGGCCGGCGATACGGCCTGGATGCTGACCAGCACGGCCCTGGTGCTGATGATGACCCTGCCCGGACTGGCGCTCTTCTACGGCGGGCTGGTCCGCTCGAAGAATGTGCTCTCCATCTTCATGCAGTGCCTGATTTCCGCGGGCATGGCCGGCGTGGTCTGGATTCTGGTGGGCTACAGCCTCGCCTTCGGGGAAGGCAACGCGTTCATCGGCGATACGTCCATGCTCCTATTGGACGGCATCACACCCGAATCGCTCCACGGCACGATCCCCACCTATGTCTTCATCATGTTCCAGGGGATGTTCGCCATCATCACGCCGGCACTCATGCTCGGCGCCTTCGCCGAGCGCATGAAGTTCTCGGCCTACCTGCTCTTTATCACGATCTGGTTGATCGTCGTCTACTGCCCTCTCGCGCATATGGTCTGGGGTGGCGGATTCATCGGAGCCAAGATCGGCGCGCTGGATTTTGCCGGTGGGCTCGTCGTGCATATGTCGAGCGGCTACTCCGCCCTGGTCGCAGCCCTCGTGCTCGGCCCGCGCCGTGGCTATGGCAAGGAGCCGATGCCGCCGCATAACCTCCCGTTTGCGGTCATCGGCGCTGCCCTGCTCTGGGTGGGTTGGTTCGGTTTCAACGCCGGCAGCGAACTCGCCGCCGATGGCACCGCCGGCCTGGCCTTCATCACGACCAACACCGCAGCCGCCTCCGCGGTCCTTGTCTGGGCGCTCCTCGAGCAGCTGCACCACGGCAAGCCCACCGTATTGGGTGCGGCCACAGCCGCTGTCGCGGGGCTCGTCGTCATCACCCCGGCCTGTGCGTTCGTCACGCCAGTCGGCGCAATCGGTGTCGGCGGAGTGGGCGCAGCCATCTGCTACTTCGCCGTGGCCTTCCTCAAGCCCCGCCTCGGCTACGACGATTCGCTGGACGTCTTCGGCGTCCACGGCATCGGGGGAACCTGGGGCGCCCTCGCAACTGCGATCTTCATCGCCGATTTTGCGATGCCCGAAGGCATGACGTGGATGGGGCAGCTCTGGGCCCAGACCCAGAGCATCCTCTTCGTCGCCCTCTTCGCACCCATCGCCACGATCGTCATCCTCTACGGCTTGAAGGCCGTGCTCGGCGACCTGCGGGTCGACGACGATGCGGAGTACGAAGGCCTCGACCTCGCCGAACACTCGGAGACCGCCTACGCGGGAGACTGAGCCAGCGGCCTATGTAGCCGCATTCAGGACGCGGGTGAACGCTTCGTAGCGATCTACCGGCGATTCTGCCCGTCGGTGGATCGACGCCCGTCGAATCCTTTGCCGTGTCAGCTACTGTGCTTCGTCGTGAGTAGTTATGGCTGGTTCACGGCGGGTGTTGCCTCCTGGTTCACCGCCTGGGGAATGAACGGGCTGGTCTTCAGCTGGCTGGTGGTCGGCGTCCTGGATACCGAAGCGCGCTGGGTCGGGCTTGCCCAGAGTTCCACGATGTTTCCTGCCCTGGGTCTGCTGCTCTTCGGCAGCACCGTGGCGGATCGCTTCGATCCACGCCGCCTGCTGATCGGTCTTCACCTCGCTGCGACACTGCCCATTCTTGCGCTGGCGGTGGTCATCGGATCCGGCGCCCTCAGCCTGACGCTGCTGATCGGCTATGGCTTGATGCTTGGAACGTTCTCGGCTTTCGTGATGCCGAGCCGCGATGCCCTGCTCTCCCGGGTGGCCGGCAACGACATGATGCGCGCCGTAACCGGGATGACCGCCTTTCAGTTCGGCGGCCAAGCGGTGGGATCCCTGATAGGTGGGGCCACCGAATCCGTGGGAATCGTCGCGATCCTCGCGGTGCAGGCTCTCGTGTTGGCCGCGGGCGGGGCGGCCACATTGCGCGTGGCAGAGGGCCCGCCGCCGGCCAGGCCCACCGAGGCCCGCTCCGCGTTCCATCAAATCCTGGAAGGCCTGCGGATCGTCTGGCGGACACCGAACCTGCGAACGCCGGTCGTATTGGTCTTCCTGGTTGGTGTGTTGTTCATCGGACCCTATATGGTCCTCTTCCCGCTCCTGGTTCGAGATCACTACGGCGGCGGCGCCTTCGAACTGGCTCTCCTGTTCGTGACGTTTCCCCTCGGCACGATCGCGGGCTCTCTCATCATGCGCGCACTCGGTGGAGTTCGCCGCATGGGTCGAGCCCTCTTGCTTTCCCTCGCCTCCGGTGCCACCACCCTGGTCATCATGGGGACCGGCCTTCCCTTCCCTGGGATGGTCGGCGCGGCAGTGATCTGGGGGCTTTGCGGCGCGGTGTTCATCAATACGAGCCGCACGCTGGTTCAAGAAGCCGCGCCTGCGGACGCTCTCGGACGCGTGCTGGCGGTCTATCAGGTGGGCATCGTAGGAGGGTCGCCGCTTGGCGCCCTGCTCTCCGGAATCGCAGCCGGGCGCTTCGGCCCATTGGCGACCTTGTTCGCCGCGGGTTCCGCGATGCTGGCGATCATCACAGTCGTCGCGTTGTTCACCGACGCGCGAAAGATGGAGTAGACCCGCGAGGCTCGTCCTCGGCGAGCCGACGCCCATCCGCCGCGAGGAGCGGCAGCGGGCGACTCGGTGCGAGAGCGATCCCGCCGTCGCCGAGCTGCAGAGCCGCCGCACCGCGCGCCGCAAGACGTGGAACCGCCCGCCGGGTGGGCTCCAGGCGGTTGCCGTAGATCTCGATGACCAGGCCTTCCAGAGGCGCAACGCCCGGGTTCGCGATGCGCAGCAATCCGGACGACGAGACCTCGAATTCGAGTTGCGCCCGCTGCCGCACCCACTCGACCGTCTCGCCTGCGGTCGCCATCCAGGGGTCTGCGGATGCGGCCCGGCGCATCACCGGGGCCAAGGTGGCGCGCCGTTCCGGATCACTGAGGCCTGGCCCGGAAAGGGTCAACACCCAGAGGCCTCCGAGGCCGCGCATGCGCTGCATATCCCGCAAGAGTTGGTCGGGCGCCACGCGCCTCGGACCGGCCGAATCATCTGCCGACGCCGCCCTCGAGATCAACGCCATCGGGCTGCCCTCCGCCGAGACCCAACGCGGATAGGCACGATCGAAATCCGGATCCCCGACCACGTACCGATAACCGGCCTCCGAAGCCTCATGCATCGTCAGCGCATCGAGCCGCTCTCGCGGAATCCGAAGCCCACGTACTTCTCGGCCCTGGATCCGGCTGATCGCCGCACGGCTCGAAGCCAGCTTCTGCTTCTGGTGGATGCGCGTCCCGCCTTCGAACCGGGTGCGGCGATCCCCTCTGGAGCCCAGCTCGGCGCTTGCGCGAAGTGCCTTTCGCAGCGGAAGCCTTGATTTGGCAACATCGCTGTAGACGAAGACCGTCGATCGCAGGCCCAGGGCCTCCGAAGCGTCGAGCGCTGCCTCCATCTCCGGTTCCTCACCGTGGGCATCCAGCGAAACGACCCAGGCGAAGCGCCGGCCGTCGGGCCATGGCGCGACCGCAACGACGTCGTCGCCTGCCACCCACTGGAGGGCAAGGCTCCGCATCCGGTCGAGTTCTGCCTCGGAGCCGGGAGCTGCGTGGTTTACCGGGAAGCCGAACCAAGCTTGTCGTGACGCACCGCCCCTTACGGCCGCGGCGGCTCGCCAGTCGCTCGAGTGCTCGGGCGTTGGCTTCAACTGCCAACCGCTCCACCAGAGCATCGGATGCTCACTCCGATGCGAAAATGCGGGAGAGTCGCGAGGAATCTCGAGCCGCCGACCGGGATCGAGCGCGGACGCGGCTGCGGTTCGGCCCCCCGGAACCACGAAGAGAGCGTCGGCTGAGAACGGCTCGGGTGCGTCGCCGGAAAGACCCGCCGCACCAGCCAGGATGACGCCACCTCCCGCACGCGCATATTCATCGATGGCGTGCCTTTCCTCCTCGGAAAGGCACAACACCCATGGCACGACGATCGCATCGATCACGGCGGGCGTGGCAGGGACCCTACCGATTCCTCCAACTTCACTCGCGAAACCCAATGCCGCCGAAAGCTCGCTCCAGCGCTCCACTTGGGACCAGAGGTCGAAGCTCTGCTGCTCGGCACAGGCGATGTTGCTGGCCGGTTGGATCAAACGCAGCCGTCGCCGCGGCCCCTCTCGCACCGGAGGTTCGCCGCGCTCCTCTGCGGTCGGAATCCGGGCGAGCTCCATTGCCGGAAACAGGTTTCGCATCGTCCACAGGTAGGCCATGCCGGCCACGGCAAGCAGCAACACAAGGCCTGCGACCAGCAGCGGGTAGTAGAAGGGAATCCGGCCACGCGGATCGCCTTTGGCGCGATCGGAAGCGTCGGTCATGGCCTAGCGGCTCGGGTCGTCGCCTTCGACCGTGGAATCCTGCGGAGCCTCGCGTTGGTAGCGGCGAAAGATCGGCGGCGGAGCTTCTTCCTCCGCCGCAACCCGGCCCACACGCGCGCGCTGCTTGTCGCGCAGTTTGTAGGCGGCATAGGAGCCGAACGCCAGGATGATGGTGACGATCGTCGTCGCCATGATGACGGTCGAGAGAATCGGAATCAGATCGAATTTCATGCCCTACCCCTAGATGCGCCCTTTTCGCTCGAGCTTTCCCCAGCTCATCTGTGCACCCATCAGCTCCTCGAGCGTGGCCATCACTTTGCACACGTCGATGACGGTGATGAAGAAGACCCGGTAGTAGACGGCATAGAATGCCAGTTTCAAATCCTCCTCTTCGATGGCGACACAGAAGAGCGCAGCCGCGATGTCGAGGATCGTGAGCTGCGTCCACCAGAAGAACAGGAGCTCGGTCATGCCGTATTTGATTCCGACGACCACGAAGAACGCGTTTGCGAAGATGTTCATGGCCGGCCAGACCAGACCTTCGAAGACCATGTACCAGAGGATCAGACTGTTGGCGGGCGTGGAGAAGGGCCTCCAGAGCAACCTCGAGTGCTTGCGAACCGCTTGAAGAATCCCGCGCGTCCAGCGGTAGCGCTGTTTCAAGAGGTCGAGCAGTTCCTCGGGCGCTTCGGTCAGCGCCACGCAGCGGCGCTCGTAGACCACCTTGAAGCCCGCCAGCAAGAGCTTGAGCGTGAGATCGCAATCTTCCGCGTAGGTGTCGTGCTCGTAGAGCCCGACCTCGAAGAGCGCCGATTTCCGGAACATCCCGATCGGGCCTGGGATGATGTTGACCATCCGAAAGAAGCCCTGGGCCTTGCGGGCCATGTTCAGACCTTCGATGTACTCGAGGGCCTGCAGCTTGGAGATCAGGTTCTCGCGATTGATGACCTTCACATTGCCGGCGACCGCAGCAATCGTGGGATCCATGAAGTGCTTCACGCCTTCGCGCACCGTATCGCGGGTCAACCGCGAATCCCCATCCATGCACAACACGATCGAGCCGCGGGCCGAACGGATGCCGCGATTGAGGGCGCGGCTCTTGCCCCCGTTGGGCTTTCGAATCACCCGGACTTCGGTGCCCTGGCCGTGGCGGCCCGCAAGTTGATTGGCCTTCCGATAGGTGTCATCCGTCGAGCCGTCGTCGATGACGAGGATTTCGTAGTTCGGATAGTCGAGTTCGAGCAGCGAGCGGATCGAGCTTTGGACGACGGTGCCTTCGTTGAAGCAGGGCACGATGACCGAGACCATCGGGTATTGGCGCATGTCCGGTAGCGCCTGGTCTTCCAGCTGGTCCAGATAGGAAAACCAGAGGAGGCCCAGGTAGCGGATCACGAGTAGAACCAGGAAGCCGAACAACACCACGACAGAGACGCGGACGAATGCGTCTTCCAGCACGAACTGCGTCGCGAGCACTTGCCGATGGAGGATCACGCCAAGCGTCACGAGCCCCAGCGCGAGGACGACGAGGCCGATGGTGTAGCGATGTTTCACTCGCGCACCGGGAGCCGATATCGAACGCCGACACGAACGAAATCCGAGGTGTAGACCTCACCGTCACGCAGGGATTCGTAGTGGTCGTAGCGAAGCGCGAGTCGCAGGGCGTCGGTCATCTCCCAGCTCAGCTCGGGAGCGATGCGATAGGTCACCCCCTGGCCTCCGTCGGAGTGGATGCGGCCGTACTCGCCGATCAGCACCAGATCGAGCCGATCCCAGAGACGCGTCTTGACGCGCAGGCCCATCGCGTACGTCAGGAGATCGCTGGGTGAATAGTAGAGATCCGAGGCTTCGCTGAAATCCCCGGCCGATGCGATTGCCAACAGGTCGATCTCGAGCGGTCGCTTCACCAACGCGAAGCCGAGCACGCTGCGGGCCGCCCAGAAGGTCGGATCATCGGAATAGCGGCCGGCCTCGAGACGCGTCCAGCTCGTGAAGCGCTCTCCGTTGTACATATGCACGAGGAAAGCCGTCGATCGCTCCACGCCCTCCAGCGCGCTCTCGATCGAGCGTACGTCGGGAAGTGCGTCGCCGTGGCGGAGATCGACCTGGAATGCGTGCCGATAGCCAAGGAATCGGGTCGCGAAGGCCCTAATTCGGGGCGACACGCCGGCGCCCGCATAGCTTGCCGCACCGAGTTCTCCGCCCCATTCCCAACGCTCATCGGCGCGCTCCGAAAGGCCGAGGCGAAGCCCGTAGGCCTGGACTCGCTCGTCGTCGCTTTCGCTGCGGGGTGCGTCCAATTCGAGGGACCACCGGCGGCCGGGACGGGGCGAGTAGGAAGCTCGGCTCGCCGCAGTCGAGACGCTGAATCCAGCATTGTCTTCGAAGTAGGAGAAGCTCGGCTCGAAGGCCGGTGCCATCTGAAGTTCCAGGGCATCCAGCTGTTGGCGAGCGTCGGCATGGTCCGGCTCTTCAGCGAGGACTTCCCGGTAGGTTGCATCGGCCAGACGCTGCACGCCCGACCAGGCATGCACGTTGCCAAGACCCACCCGCACCCGCAGATCATCCGGCTGCTCGCGAACCAGCGTTTCGAACTGACGACGTGCCGGACCGTACTGGCCGCGCCAGCTCGTGACCTCCGCCAACTCCGTGCGCAGCAACCGATCGCCCGGTGAGCGAGCGAGGATTTCGCGGTACAGCGCCTGAGACTCCGCATAATCTGCATTCCAGGCCGTGAAGTGGGCGAGTTCGAGGCGGGCCCGATCATCCTCCGGGTGGGCTCGGAGGTGTTGCCGCAGCATCCCGCGCGCCTTCCGGTAGTAGCCCTCGTGGCCGAGCCGAACCGCCAACTCGACCGGTGACGACTGCTCGCTCTGGATCGTCTCCAGCAACTTCGTTGCGGCCGGGTGATCCGGATGGGCGACGAGAAGGCTCTCGAGCTCGCTCGCGGCGTCGCCGAGTTCGCCCTCGTGTTGCATCGCCTCTGCGCGAAGGATCCGAAATGCTGGTTCATCGGGATACCGCGAAGAACCGTACGCGAGCCACCGCTGGGCCAGCCCCTTCCGCTCGGCGGCTCGAAAGACCCCGACCGCCTCAGCGACGACCACCGGATCGTCCCGAAATGCCGGAAGCGCCAAGACGTAGTGTGCGACTGCAGCTGCCGCGTCATCCAGGTAGTAGTTCGCCCGGCCGAGAGCGAGACGCACCTCGGCATCGTTCGGATCCGCCGCGACTACCGACTGCAGGGTGGCGATGGCGTCGAGCTCCCTACCCGCCCAGAGCTGGGTCAGGCCGATCTCGCGCCGCAGCTGCAGATCACCGCTCCGCTCTCCGGCCAGTTCGTCATAGAGCGCGAGTGCCGGGCGATAGTCGCCAGCCCAGGAAAGCTCACGGGCTTCGCCGAGCCGAGGGTCGGTTTCCGGCTCTGCCCAGGCGCCTGCAGCCAGCACCCAGGCCAGGCCGAGCAACGACCAGACGGCCCGTTTCATGCCTCTTTGCCGCGAAACACGCGGCCCTCTTCCACACGGGCGATCACCCGCGGTACGTCGTCCAGGGTTTCCACCCAAACGATCCGAGCGCCGCTACGCGCACGAAAACCCGCCGGCGTTTCCTCTGCTTCGTCTTGTAGCCGGTAGCGATGCCCGTCGACGGCTGCCTCGCGAACGCCGTCGGTCCCCTGGGAGATGGGATGGACCTCGCCGTCGAGTGGGGAGGTGAGTAGTGCCATCTCCCCCGAAAGCGCATGGAAGACCGCCTCGATGAGCGGGTACTTCTCGACCGGCTCGCCGGGTCGGTCGTTCGTATCCTCTTCGATCAGCCACGCTTCTTCTTCGTAGAGCCGATCCACGTAAGGAGGCTCGATCGCGTCATCCGCCAGCCGGTCGGGCTGCAGGGTGAGCAAACGGCAGAGTGCCTTCGGCTTCACCGCGTGAGAGCCCATGAAGCTCTCGGCGGCGTTCGCCATCTCTTCATGAACGCGGCGGATAGCAGCCTGGGCGCCCTCCTTGTCCGCGTCCACGAGCAACGCCAGGAGACGCCGATCTCCGAGATCCGCGATGAAATCCTCGGCACGGATGCACTCGGCGAGTACGTCCCGGAACTGTTCCATGAACGCGTTGCTGGAGCCCTCGACGAAGCGGAACTCGTAGCCCACCAGGCTCACGGGTACACCGGCATCCTCCGCCCAGCTCCGCACCCGGGCGATCATGGCTTCGAGATCTTCGGGAGCGAGGTTCCGCGGCATCAGCATGCGAGGCGCCATCTCGGTATCGATCTTCGGCCAGCGTTCCGAACCCGGCGGCCGTTCGCGCAGCAGCGATACCATCGTGGCGCGCAGGCTGCGCTCATCCACAGGCTTCGGCAACGCAGCATCGGCCCCTGCAGCCAGGGAACGGGGTGCCTCTCCGGGGCCAGCATGGGAGGAGCAGAGCATGACGACCGGAACCGCAACGCCGCTCTCGCGAAGGATGCGGCACAGGCCGATGCCGTTGAGCCGCGGCATGCGCGCACCCATCACGATCAGGTCCGGACACGTTTCGGCGGCGACACGAAGGCCGCTGACACCATCCGCTGCTTCCACGACCTCGACCTTGGAGCCGCATGCGTGCAGCATGGCCCGGCGTGCATCTTCGTCCGACTCGATGACCAGAACCGTCGCCGATAGCGCGGGGCGCGCTTCGGGCGTCGGGGGCTCCAGGGCAACCTCGTCGCCCGTGCGACGGTCCCGGGCCAGGCGCTCGATTTCGTCGAGTGCTGCATCGTCGAGCAGATCCATCTCCCCGGCTCGTTCTGGAGACGGCTTTGCGCGCTTCCGAACAGGGGGTGACGGCGGCGGTGGAGACGGAGGCGTGGGTTTCACGACCACCGGAGGCGGTGTGACAGGCGCCTCCGCCCGCCGGAAACGCGCGAAGCCACGTCGCGCACCCGCCGGCGCAGCCGCGCCGCTCGAGATGCCGGACTCGCCAATGCGGAAATCGAAGCGACTCTTCTCGAGCTGAACGTTCCGCATCTTGTAGACGAGCAGCGAGTGATCCGGCGAATCGCTCTCCCCTCCGCGTTGCAGTTCGAACAAACCCCAGCAGATCTCCGAGAACACGCGCAGCACGAAGCGCTGCTGCATCACACCCGCGTCACACAACATGAGCGGGCTCCAGCCCATCTCTTCGAAGCGGCTCGTCAGCATGCGCAGCTCGCTGCGCAGGATGGTCTCGTCGTCCATGGACGAGAAGAACGGATCGATCGGATCCAGGATCACGCGCCGTATGCCGAGGCTTTCGACCTCGGCCTGGAGCTCGATCAGCACGGCCTCCGGGCCGGAGCGCGCGACGATTTCCCGGAAACCTTCGTCATACTCAAGCAGAACGAGTTGATCGTTGTCGACGTATTGACCCAACGGGAAACCGATCCGCTCGCCCTGTTGGATCAGGTCGTCGGCCTTCTCGCGACATACGTAGAGTGCATTCTCACCGGCGACGAGCCCGGCGTGGGCGTACTGCAAGCCGAAGATCGACTTCCCTGATCCGCTACCACCGAATGCCATATAGGGCTTCGCGCGAAAGAAGCCGTCAGCGCCGGCATCGAGAAAATCGATACCGGTGGGAATCCCCTCCATCCACTCCATCCTTCTACCGAGGGTCAGAGGATTGAATCGGTGCTTCGCCCCAGGGGCTTGAGGTGGAGACACCCGAGGACGACAAAGAGAAAATGGACCTGAAACACATCCCCGCGGGGGCACTCATCGTTGCCAGCTTGATGCTCTCGGCCCTGCCCGGCGCCGCTGAACCCTTCCGCGTCGGCGTGGGCGATCGAATCGAGCTCCACCGGGACGGACAGGCCATCTCCGTCAGGGACGAAGCCAGGCGCCATGGCCTCGCAACGGACTACCTGCAGGTGTGGCTTCCCCGCGGCTGGAAAGACGACTGGCTCGAGCCCGCCGCCCTCAGTGCTCTCGCGCACACCGGTACCACGCCCGTCGTCGCCCACTGGTTCTTCGGAGACGAAATCAGCAAGGAGCGCGTCGAGAGCGAGCGATCTGCCTGGCACCGCAGCCTGGCGAGGCTCGCTCGCCGTATTGCCATCGATGAGCCCGTGATCGTGCTGCTCGAACCCGAGTTCAACAACGCACCGCCGGAAGGCGAAATGGCCATCACCGATTGGGCCGGCTTCTCGGATGAAGTGCGTGAGGCCGTGCGCATCTTGCGCCACTTCGCGCCCAAGGTGCAGGTGGGCCTTTGCGCCGGTGATTTTTCACCGACCCGCGATCTGGAGCGCGCCGTTTCCGGAGTCGCGGGCGAACTCGACTTCCTGGCCTTCCAGGAGATGCGGGCCAGCACGAGGCACGGCAAGGACGCGTTGAATCTGGGAGAGGCAGCGCTCTCCTACGCTCGCTACCTCCGCCAGGCCTTCGGGCGGCCCATCTTCCTCGGCTACGTCGCCATTTCTTCGTATGGAGATTGGCAACTCGCCCAACGAGATGCGTTGCGCTCTCTCGTCCGCGAGCGCCGCGCGCTGGCGAAGGAAGGCGTCTTCGGCATGGTGTACTTCCAGCTCCGGGATGACCCGGAACACAGCGGTTGGTTCGGCCCAGCCGAGCGTTCGTTTGGTGTGCTCACTGCGAAGGGCGAGCCGAAGCCAGCCCTCGAGGTTCTCCGCGCCCTGGGCGAGCGGCTCCACGCACCGTCCGGATCCCACTGATCCGATCCCAGACCTCGCTGACCGGCAGCACCTTCACCCCGGTCTTCTCCACCTCCACCAGCGCCTTCTTGAAGTCGTCGATGGCGTAGGCGATCTCCACCTGGGGATCGTCGTTCAGCAGATGGAACATCAGGATGGCCCACTCGCCGTGCTTCTTCGCCCGAAGTGCGATCTCTCCGACCTCCTCCGGCGTCGTCGTATCCAGCACGTTCACCGCCCGGAGCAGGTGTGGATCCGCGGGCGGGATCGTTTCCGGGCCGGCACTGGCCAGGCGAGCCGTCGTGAAATGTTTCCGCACGAGGGGCCGGACAACCTTGGGATCCTGCCGACCCAGCGGATACGCAAGATGCCCGAGGCCCGCGTCGAAGCCGCGTTTCCGCAGGTAGCTCTGGACGCTCAGGATGGCGGGTTCGAGTTCGCCTTCCTTCATGTGGGTGAACGAGACGGCGTGATGCGCCGCAACATCCCAACCGTACGTCCCGGCCAGCTCGTCCAGGTGATCCGTCGTCACGAAGCCTTCGTAGCCGACTTCATCGGGCATCACGTAGGCCGTACCGCGGAAGCCGTGTTCGTGCATCGCAGGAGCGGCGACTTCGACATGGGAGAGCGTCCCATCGTCGAAGGTGAACGAGACATAGCCTTCGGCGGCCTGCTCCACCGCGGTGAGGCCCGTCCATCTCACGCGGATGGGCCCCTTGCCATTGTCGGCGGCGTAGAGCCCGACCCGCGACACGCTCCGGAGATCGACCTCTCCCTCGATGCGCGCCGTACCGAGACTGAAACTCTGAGGCGTCCATACACCGCCCTGGATCATGTTGAACGGGGGATCGCTGTAGAGCGGAATCTGGAACGCGGCCATGCCCTTCTCGAAGCTTCCCGAGGCGAGTCGCAATTCCAGGCCGCCCAGCTTCGCGGGATCGTCGATGCGAATCCAGAAGTGCAGGCTGTGTCCTGTCACATCCACCGGCGAGGAGAATTCCTGGGTGGAAGCCAGAAGCATCGGACTGCCATCACCCCCCGAGCGACAATCGATCCAGCGGAACTCGGATTGCGCGCCGGGCTTGCACGTTCCGCGGCCCCACTGATCACCCAGATCGTTCGCGCCAGCCTCCTGGACGACCCATTCCTGAACGTCAGCCTTTCCACCTGCGGGCCGCGACGCTACATCGATGCGCTGACAGCCCACGAGCACCAAGAGCATGGCCAGGGCAGCGGCCCCTCGCGATCCGATTCCAGGCATGGTCGATCCCCCTCAAAGCTGGTCCGTGCCTGGCTGCATCGACCTTTCCGGCCCCGAGACTGAGCCCTCTGACGCGGTAGACTCGCCGGCATGAGACGCCCCCTACCCCTTGCGTTGATCGTCCTTGCCCTCCTCCTCGCCACCGCATGCAGCCGCCGTACGGTCTACGTTGGCGCTTCCGTGCTCACCGTGGACGGCGAGAATCGGGTGGTCGAAGCCCTCGGCATCGAAGGCGACCGCATCGGAGCCGTGGGGAGCGAGATCGAAGTGCGCGCCTGGGGAGGCCCGGCGGCAAACGTCGTCGAACTGCAAAGCGGCGCCATCGTGCCTGGCTTCATCGACGCTCACGGCCACTTTCCTGGCGACGGCGTCTGGGCCGGCGTGACCGATCTGAATCCGCCGCCGATCGGAGACCTGGAGACGATCGACGAGCTGGTGGCGCGTATGCGCGAGCGCGCGGAAGACACCTCGCCCGGGGAATGGGTCACCGGGATGGGATACGACGACACCCTCCTGGCCGAAGGCCGGCACCCGACACGGATCGACCTCGATCGCGTATCCACCGACCACCCGGTGGCGGTGTTGCATATCTCCGGCCACCTGGCTTCGATCAACAGCCGCGCGCTCGCGGATCTGGGCTGGGACAAGAACACCAAGGATCCAGAGGGCGGCGTCATCCGACGCGATGCCGAAACCGGTGAGCCGGACGGCGTGCTGGAGGAGACCGCAATGGAGCCACTCCAAGCGGATCTCCTGAGCCCGGGCCTCATGGGCGGTCTGGCCATGGTGCGGCTTGCTGTAGAGCGGGCCGTGGCCCAGGGCGTCACCACCGCACAGACCGGCTATACGCCGCCCGACCAGCTGCGCCTCTTCCCCTGGCTCTCCCGGCTCGGCATCATCCCGATCCGTCTGGTGCTCTGGCCTGGAATGGAGGCCCTCGACGAGCTGCTCGACGGAGGCGAGCCCTACACGACCTACGATCCGGAGTGGGTGCCAGATCGGTGCCGTGAAGATCGTCGCGGACGGCTCGATCCAGGGCTATACGGGCTACCTGTCCGAGCCCTATCACGTCCCTCCCGGCGATGACCCGGCGTTCCGGGGCTACCCGCGCGTTCCGCGGGACGAGTTGATCACCCGGGCCAAGCGCTACCACGCGGCCGGTTGGCAGCTGGCGATCCACGGGAACGGTGACGCTTCGATCGACGATATCCTCGATGCCTTCGAGGCGGCCTTCGCGGACACGCCCTCCGAAGATCCGCGGCCGATCATCATCCACGCCCAGATGAGCCGCGACGACCAACTCGATCGCATGGCCGAGCTCCAGGTGATCCCGTCGTTCTTCAGCCTGCACACCTACTATTGGGGCGACCGGCACCGCGATCTCTTCATGGGCCCCGATCGTGCCGCGCGCATGAGCCCCGCGAAGAGCGCGCTCGACAAGGGCGTGCACTTCACGATCCATTGTGATGCCCCGGTCGTTCCGATGGAGCCCTTGCGCCTGATCTGGTCTGCGGTCAATCGGAAGAGCAGCAGCGGCAAGGACATCGGCCCGGCCGAACGCATCACGCCGATGCAGGCATTGCGCGCGACGACCATCGATGCCGCCTACCAATATCACGATGAGGACAACAAGGGTTCACTCGAAGAAGGCAAGCTCGCCGACTACGTGATCCTCTCCGCATCGCCCCTGGAGGATCCGGCACACATCGACGAGATCCGCGTGCTCGAGACCTTCGTCGGCGGTGAACGTGTCTATCAAGCGAGCGAGAACTGACGTGCGCTCATGACACGGATCCGGAGTGAGGGCCCGGACGATCCGTCGCCCGGAGACGAGATCGTCCATGTACCGATCACCGAGGCGTTGGACCTCCACGATTTCGCGCCACGAGAAATCCCCGAGGTTGTCGAGGCTTACCTGGAGGCAGCCTGGGAGAAAGGCTTTCGCGAGGTTCGGTTGATTCACGGGCGCGGAAAGGGTGTGCAGCGCGCGCGCATCCAGAGCCTGCTCGCGAAGCTCCCCCACGCACTTTCCTGGTGCGACGCGCCTGCCGAGCGCGGCGGCTGGGGTGCCACAATCGTCCGCCTCGACGACCCCGATCGTCCCAAAGCCTGACCCTCCGATTCAGATGGATCGGGCCCGCGTCGATGAGAGCAGGCATGCCCGGCCTGGCTCATCTGCTCCTGCTCGCGGTACCCGCGACCTTTGGCGGCGCCGCAGCGTGGATCGCGTATCTGCGCTGGAAGGATCGCCGCACTCCGGAACCCTGGCCCCTGATGCTGGCGGCTGCCGGGCTCGGCTCGCTGGCCGTGGTCTTCGCGCACTTCGGCTACCGCGCGCTCGACGGCGCCGGCCTCGAGGCGAGCTGGGAACTCTTGATGGGTCCCCTGCCCAACGCCATCGCGGGCGCCCTCGTGATCGGCGGGGTCGAAGAAGCGGCAAAGCTCCTGCCCGTGCTGCCCTTCGTGTGGGCGGGTCGGCAGTTCGATGAGCTCTGGGACGGCCCCGTCTACTCAGGTGCCTCGGCGGTGGGCTTCGCCCTGGCCGAGGCCGTGCTCCTCGCGAGCCTGGGAGAGACCGACATCGCTTCGACCCTTGCCCGCGCCGCCGCTGCACCCATCACCCATGTGGTCTTCGCGGGCCCCTGGGGCCTCGGCCTGGCCTACACCACACTGCGCGGAGCGCGTTGGGCCTTTCCGCTGGGCTTCGCAATCTCCGCCGTCAGCCACGGCGCCTACGATCTGCTGCTCGCCAGGCCGGGCACACAATTCGCGGCTGCGGCACTGGTAGGTGCCCTGTGGCTGGTGTGGATCGCTGTTGCCGCGCGCCTCACCCGCGATCGCCGGGGCCACCCGCGGCCGGATTCACACCAGTGAGCCGTCCTTCGGCCGCTTCGGGCCCATCCGCTTCGCCACGAACGGTACGAGTGGCCGCATCAATCGCCCTGCCAGGCGCCCGAACCGGCTGGTCGCGGAGGTTTCACTGGCCGAACCGAACGCATCGATTCCGAGCTCCTCTCGGAGATCCGCAGAAACCAGTTTGACGGGCGTATCGAGTGGGATGCCCGTGCCGTCGGCGATCCGAACCATGCGTTGGAAGTTCCCGGCCACCGCAGCCGCGTCGATCATTCCTGCATCACCGACGACGCTGCACAGCGCACCCCGTGCCGATGCGATCTCGTCTTCTTCGCCGCCCACGATCGCCTCGGCAAAGCGCACCAACTCCCCCGCGTGCTTCACACCACTGTCGGCCGCGTCACCCCCGGTCACCGCGCCCAGGTCGACTGCCTTTCCCTCCATCTCGCCGCCCGCACGGAGCAGCACCGAGTGGGCGCTGGTTCAATAGAAGCACTCGTTGAGCGCCGATACCCGCCCCGCGACGAGCTCGATCTGGGCGCGATCGAGCGCCCGGCCTTCCGAGTAGGACGGATCGCCGACCGCCCAGGTCGGTACATATTGGGCCGCGGACACGTTCTTCAGGGATCGCACAGCATCCGGCACGAGGCTGAGGGCGCGGATCACGTTGGCGGTTTGCGGGCCTCCGGGAAAGAGGTCCGCATCTTCACCTTGCGCCTTGCCGGCTTGGATCATCGGCACCCAGGCGGTCACATGTTCCAGGCCAAGGGGTCGGTGGCCCGTGGGCGTACCCTCTTCCGGCTCGGGGAGCGGCTCGAGCTGAAGCCCAAGGCCCCGGTTGAAAGAATCGATGCTGATCACCACGACGACCACGCCGAGCAGCTCGACGTAGTGGCCATCCGAGACACCCTGGGCCGCGAGCTTCTCCACCCAAGTGCGCGAAAGCCGTGAGGCATCCGTGACGAGACGATGCACCGTGTCGATCGCAACGTCCGAGAGCCTGCTTGCCTCAGCATGGTCGTGTTCGCCGTCCACGGAAAACGGCGAAAGCGCCTGCCTTCGCTCGATGCATAGAGCACAGCCCTGCGCCCGACGCACCTCCTCGGCGATCGCCACACGCTCGGCGCCCGTCCACCAGGCGCCCGGTTGGGCAAGCTTCTGCCACTCGGCCCGATAGGCATTCGGAAGGTCTTCTCGGATCTGCCAGGGGGTGGTCTCGTAGGCGAAGCCGGGCATTCGGCGAGCGTAGCGTTCCTGGAGATCGGCCGGACTTCGAGTCTGGTGAGACGCCGCGCCACACTGCAATCACAGCCTGTCCGCTCTCGCCACGGTTCTGGCAGCGCCTTGCGTCTCTCCGCTTCGGCCGCGAATCCCGCTTGACGAGCCTTCGCGGGTTCTGCTGGAAAGTTACTGTTGCGGCTCGCCCCAGATTGATCCAACGAGCACAGCTCGATGGGACAATACTCCGCGGGCATCGACCCGGGCAGTCGATATCCAGGCCAATCACCAGGGTTCCTCCATCCCGTTCGCCCTCGCCTCACAGGCAGGCGAAGAAGTGGCACGGTAAGTGCAGTTGCCCGCGCCCGGGGGATTCACGAACCGCCACGAGAACCGTTCGGCCACAGGCCGCGGTCGTTGCGCTGGATTCGGAAGCCACAGCTGAGCCTGCTCACACAGACAAGGAACAAGGAAACTGGAATGAACAACGATCGCGTCTTTTCAATTTATGCAGCCACCTTGATCGCCGGGGCTGCCTCTCTCGTGACCGCCTCAGTGATGGCCGGCTATGCCGCCGTCCCGGGTCTGATCGGCTTTCTCTCGCACTGGGCCCTGAGCCTGGGCTTCCGCGCGGCGTACAAGAGCTTCGACCCGAACTTCAACGTCATCCCGTTCGTCAATCGCTCGCTGGCCGTCGAGCCGGCTGGAGTGGTGCACGGCGAGGTCGTCGAGGAAGAAAAGCTGGCCGCGTAGCTCCGCGCCAGGCTTCCGATCGCCCACCCTGCGTAGCCGTCCGAGCTACGCAGGGTGGCGTTCGTCTGGACATCGATCAGGTCATTCGGCTTCCGCGCCTGCAGTTTGCGAGGCCCGGAGCGCCTTGCTGCAGTCTTCGAGTGAAGGGCAGCGGCAGCTCCGCACCACGCGAAGGACGCGTTTCATCTGCTCGGCTTCCGCGATTCGCTGGTCGAGCTGCTTCAACTTCATCTCCGTCAAACCGCGCCAGCGCTCGGCCGGAGGCGTCCGCCGAGCAAACCCGGCCATGAGCTTCTTGATCTCCGCCACACTGAAGCCCGCGCGTTTGGCCAGATCGATCAGGCCCAGGCGTTGGAGGATCGACTCGTCGTAGACACGCCGGCCGGATTGCCGAACCGGATTCGGCAGCAGCCCCTCGCTTTCGTAGAACCGGATCGCCGAGGCCGCGATTCCGCTCCGTGCCGCGATCTCACCGATTCTCAGCTCTGCCACCCGCATTCCCCTTTTCTGGCCGGGCATGACGACGCCTCTTGACTTCAAGTGTACTTGAAGAAGTAGTCTTGCAACTCAACACAGCCAAGGGAGCCACCATGTCTGAGCCTGCGGCCATCGACCCTGCTGAAATCTGCACTCTCCCGCCCGACGGGATGCAGGATCGCCTGGCCTGGGTCGAGCGAGAGATCCTCCCCCATGCCATCGAAACCGTTCCGATCGAGAACGGCCTGGCCTTGGAATTGACCGCCGCACCTGGCCTCGCCGAAAAGGTCGATCGACTGATCGAGTTGGAGAGCGACTGTTGTTCCAGCATCACCTGGCAACGAGTCGAGCGCCGGGAGAGCGACCACCTTCGCCTGGAAATCCTCGGCGTGAAGCCGGATGCCGAGATCTTCCGCTCGCTGAACGTCCCGCAGACCGCACCAGGGCGCCAGAGCCGCCGGCTCGGCAAGGCGGCCGGGTTCGGCGTGCTCTCGAGCTTCGTGGTCTGCTGCGTCCTGCCCATCGCCGCGGGCGCGCTTTTCGGCGCTGCCGCCGCACCTCCGACCGGCCTCGATGAACCTGCCCCGCTCGCGGCCGGGGCCCTCTTGGGCGGCGCTGCCGCGTGGTGGTGGTTGGGCCGGCCGAGAGCCCGTAGTTAGGGGAGCCCCCGTCGATTCCAGAAGCCCAACACTCTCGCTCCGTCGGACTCAGAGCGCCTCAGAATCTCCAACAAGTCAACGGGTGTTCCTGTAGAGTGGCGGCCGTTCCGGAACTTTCCGCCGGCGCGCTTCTCGCCTGCGGACTCCTGGCTCTCCCGAGTTGGCGACGCAAGCTGGACTGACGATCCAGCCAGCGTGAAGCTGCCGCCCTCCGGGTTCCTGCAAGATGCCCGCTCGAGCTAGAACGAGTACCGCACGCGCACGAAGAACTCGTCGCGGTCGCGGATCACGGAGAGGCCGTTGTCGACGAAATCTCTCGACGCGCCGCGGCCCGTGCGGTTCTGGGAAGCGATCGGGTTGATGCCCATGTCCTTGCGCTGGGTCCGACCGGCGAAGAGGGCAACGCCGAAGGTGGCCGAGAAGTTGCTGCTGAAGCGGTACTGGACCTGCCCGAGTGCGGCGCCGGAATCGGAGCCGAGGTCCCAGACCAGCGTCATGGACGGGTTCAGGCGATCCTGGAAGTACCCGGTCGTTGCCGTGAACGTCGCGAGGGTGCTCCAGGGACCGTTGCTCGTGAACCCCTGGCGATAGCCGCTCACGTAGCGGACGAAGACCTGGGTATTGAAGAAGAAGGTCCGGTTCGCATTCAGGAAGTTGATGAAGGTCGAGCGGTCGACCGAAACCGTGAGATTGAACGAATCGACCTCGCTGAGGCCGTCGAACTCGTTGTTGTCGGCCTGCAGGAGATCGTCGGCCCAGGTAAACTCGATCGCCCAGTTGCTCTTGCTGATGTCCTCGGCGAAGTCCATCGAAAAGCCGAGCACGTTGCGCTTCTGGAAGCGGACGACGAGCGGGGTTCCGTCGTGCCATTGGAAATCCCGCCGGCCGAAACGCCCGTTGCCGCCGGCCCGCCGGCTCGGCCGCTTGCTGGAGATCGACAACCAGAAATTGGTGAAGGCGTTGCAGAACTGGGGCTTCGCCAACGAACAGCCATCGCTGCGGAAGGCGCGATTCGGATCGAATTCGTCGACCCGCGGCCGCTTCGGGTCCAGGGGAATCGAGTTGGCGGCGAGCACCATCATGAAATTCCAGGAGAAGATTGCCATCTCGGTGCGGAAGGGCTGGCCCGTGAACGGGTGAACGGCACCGCCGGTCGAGCCGTCCACGAGCAGCGAGTAGCCGTCTTCCCCGCGGCCGCGGCATCCGGGTAGAACGTGCAGGCGCCCGCCCTGGTAGCGCGTGCAGACAGGGCCGCCGTCGAAACCCACCGTGCCGGGCTGGGCGCGGCTCCGGTCGGTCGTGCTCCAATCCCCGGATGTGCCGTCGAAACCCACGAAGGATTGTATGATCGCGCTGGCTTCCGCATTGAACAGATCGATGCCGTCGATGTCGCATTGGGTATCGAAGAACACCCCGCAGCCGAGCAGGGCCTCCTGCTGATCCGTCAGCACCGGCTGCAAGGCGGAACTCTGCCACGCGAGGACACCCGGATCTGCAGCAAGCTCGGGGGGAGCGATCGAGGGCCCGCCGTCGTTGGGATCCACCGAGAGAGCTACGAGCGGTGTTCGGTCCCCGGCTGCGGGGCCCAATCCGAGGATCGTGGGTGTCCAGGGGAACCGCGCCAGGTCTGCGACGGTGCGGGCATTGAACGCGGCGAGGCCGGCGAAGACCTCTGCGCCGCCTCCGCTCAGGCCGAAGAAGCCGCTCCTCGAGCCGGCCCACATGTTGTTGAACGCGATCATCAAACGGGGCGCAAGGATCTCGGTGGGGTCCGTCACCACCCGGCTGTTGAAGACGGTCAACCCGCAGGCGGTCGGATCGAGGGCCACGATGCCGAAGGTCGACGCGCAATTCTTTGCGAAGAGTGTCTGATTCCCCGAGTGGTTGAGCAGCGCGTCCTTGCCGCCTCGCAGGCACTCGTCCTCGCGGCCGGTTCGACAGCCACCCCGCGTGTTCTCACGTCGGGGTCGACCCGTCTTCGGATCCACATTGCGCTCGAAGGTGTAGAGTTTTTCGACATACGGAAGGTCGTCATACCCGTAGAAATCGGTGAGGGCGAAGCTGAAGCGCTTCCAGCGGAACTGCAAGCGCGCGCCGACCTCGAGGCCGTGCCAACTATTCCATGGCGAGGGTGGTTTGCGCTGGCCGGCCAGCCCCTTGGCCTCGAAGCCGTGCGCCAGGAATCCGAAGGTTCCGGCGCAGACCAGGCTGACCGTGTAGGGCTCGCCACAGTACCCGAGATCCGCGCCCTCTACATCGTCGAAGTTGACGGAGACCTCCAGGCTCACGTCCTGGAAGGCGCCGACATCGTAGAAGGAGTAGACGGCGCGTAGCGCCCACAGGGCCGTTCGGGATTCCTCGAGGCCCGGGAGCGATGAGAGCGCCAGATCCTGGGGGTTGAACTGGTCCTGGTTGCGGAAGAGCTCCGTCTTGCCCCAGACGATGGTCTGCTTGCCGGCCCGCACCCACAGCCGACTATCAAACATCTCGACGTCGACGTAGATCTCCTTCAGCTCCTTCTCGAAGCCCTGGCTCGCCCCATGGTTCCAGGCCAGAT
>JAAETT010000457.1 GCA_024228115.1 bacterium | reverse complement strand
TGGTATCGCCTATGCCCACCTCATCGGTGATGGTGTCTTGTTCGACGTGGTCGGGCTGGCCCGTGAGGCGGAAGGTGTGGTAGTCCTTGCACCAGAAGTCATCCTGGGGGAAGTCCCAGGTCATCCGCTCCTCTACGGCCAGAACCTTCTTGCCCACGTCGTGGCCCTCTCGCTGCACCCACGGGACGTAGCCAGTGGCCATGGCAGTGGCGTACCGAATGGCTTCTTGCCAGGAGGCTACGGCTAGGTTGTCGCTCAGTTCCTCAGCCTTGGCTTCAATTAACCCTTGAGCCGCCCCTCGTAGGACCATGGGGTCCCAGTTAGGTGGCAAGTCCCCTCGGTAGTACGCCTCGGTGACGGCGTGGACCATGGTCCCCTCGTCCCGTCGGTTGGCGTCCCGGGTCCTGACAACTACCTCTTCGTTCAGTTCCTCGGGGTGGGCCGGGTCGAACTTGCGATAGTTCGATACCTCGAGCTGGTCGGTCTTGTCACCACCTGGCCGGAGCCCTTGCAGTGTCTGAAGCCAGAACTTGCGGGGGCAATCGAGCCAGGTGCGGATGTCGCTCACTCTGAGG
>JAAETT010000456.1 GCA_024228115.1 bacterium | reverse complement strand
TTCCCGCTCTTGCGGATCAGCTCCACGACCTCGGCCTTGTATTCATCTGTGAACGATCGACGCTTCCGTTTTCCCATGACACACTCCTACCGCACTTTCGTGCGATCCGGGGTGTCCACGAGACCGGGGCAAGCTCAGAGTGTGCGCACCGAGATGTGGCTTCCCTGGTTGGGGACCTGATGATCGAGCCAGGCCGAGGTGAAGAGCATCTTCTTGGCCGGCGTATCCGGCAGGGGGTTGCGGGTGATGTGCGTCGCGTAGCCCGCGGGCTCCGCCGAGACCCAGACCTCGTGGAGCAGGTGGATCCCGATCAGGGCCTGCATGGGGTCGGTCAGCCCGAGGGCCGCCAGGAGCAGGTCGAAGGTCGAGAACTGGGTCGAGTGCTGGAGCAGGATGCTGAAGTTGATCGAGGGCACGTCCACCGCGAATCGCCGGATGTCCTGGGAGATCGCCGAGTTGAAGAGGCCCTGCACGCCGCCCATGCTGATCCCGTAGTAGAACTGCTCGCGGTCGTCTGCCGGGAAGACGCCCTCTCCGTCGATCTGGAACGCGGGATCCTGGTTGAAGGCGCCGAGCTTCATCATTCGGGTGAGGAGGAGGGTGTTGGCCTGGCCCTGCTTGTGGCGGTCGGGGAAGGCTTCGAAGTTGTGGAGCTGGCTGTTGCCGATCCCGACGATTCGCGTCCCGACCCAGATGAAGTCGGGGCTCGAGAAGCCGAACCAATCGGTCGCGCCCGAGATGTAGTTCCACTGCGGAGCACCGGGAATGTCGGAGAGGGCGCCGTGGTAGCCGGCAGGAATGCCGCGCACCATCCCGTCGCCGCGGCCGAAGATCCCGTGTCCGAGCAGCAGCACATGGCTCTCGTCGTCGAGGTTGCAGGGGATCGAGACCGTATAGGGAGCCCCCATGGTGCCGTTCTGGACGGGCGTGTCGTTCGCGTCGACGTTCATGAACTGGACGTCGGTGTCGACCGGCTGCGCGTCGAGGTAGAGGGGGCTCTGGAAGATGCCCGCGACGATGCGTCGGTGCGCGGTGCCCTGGGTCTGGCAGTCCGGGAAGTCGTCGACGCTGTCGACCGTGAAGGTCTGGTTGCCGAGCGCGACCTGAGCGTCGAGCCACTCGAGGCTCGCGTCGCGCATCGTCAGCATCTGATGTGTGAGTCCGTGCTCGCTCTGAACCGTGAACTCGAAGGCGAGAATCAGGTCGCGACGGTCGATCCCCGCGCGATGCAGCTTCTTGAACACGGGGCGCAGGCGCGCGCGCTGATCCTTCACGGCCTGGATGTCGGTCGGATGACCGTCGCGAATCGCCGCGAAGGCTGGCTCCGCCTCGACCGCGCTGCCATCGGGCCGCACGAGGTCGCGAACCGCCACGATATAGCGACCGCCGGGCGTGAGGCTCTGACCGGGCCGCATGATGATGAGCTGCCGATCGGGATCGCCGTCGGCGCGCGCGTCGAGCTCGACCCAGTGCAGCAGCCGTTCGCCGGTCTCCCAATCGAGCAGCACGGTCGGGTGGTCGCCATCGAGGGCGCTGTCGTCGTGGGTGCGGATGTCGACGTAGGGGGGACCGCTGTTGCTCAGGGAACGAAGGATCGAGACGCCGGAGGCGTCGAGGTCCACGCCACCGGGGAAGTGCATGAGAGGCTGTACGGTCGGGCTGTAACCGTCGAGCGAGCTGAGGAGGCTCGCCGGGATCTGCGTCGGCCCGTTGACCACCGGAATGCCGACCTGGGGAATCTCGAGCCGATAGCCGGTCGGCGTATCGGCCTCGGCGAGGAAGCGCGAAGAGGGGTAGGGGAGGAGACACTCGGCGGCGTTCGAGATCTCGCACTCGTCCACGTTCGCGAAGTCCGCTGCGCGCAGGAGCGCGCCCGCCTCCATCGTGACGCGGAAGAAGAAGAGGATCTTCGCGTCGATCTCCGCACGGAGCTGATAGGCGCCGGCGCTGGGCGTCTGGAGTCGCCCGAACGCCACACCCTGCTCCCCCCAGCCGCCGTCCTCGATGCTGTCGGGCGTGACCTGCGTCGTGACGCCGGCCTCATCGGTCAGGCTGATCTCGAGCGAGTCCGCATCGAAGCGGCTCGGAAGCTTCAGCTCGAAGGCGTGTTCGCCGGTCAGCGTCAGGAGGTTGGGGAGCGGGGCCCGGAAGTGGAAGAAGGGGGAGCCGTAGTTGCCTTCGCCGCAGTCCGTGAAGCCGAGCGCGAGCAGCGCGGCGAGCAGGATCGGGGCGAGGGACCGGACGGGGGCGAGCTTTGACATCGAGAGGACTCCAGAGTGAGCGGACAGGCGGAGCAGAGGGCCGCCAGAGAGCCGGTGGCATGGAATTTCGAAGCCTTGATTCTACCACGGACGAGGGCGCTGCGAGATCGGCAATCGCTCTGGATCCCTACGACGCGATCGAGGCGCGGACCTCGTCCCCGTGCAGGCAGATCGGGTGGGGGTAGTCGGTCTCGAACAGGACCCGGTCCGTTCCGATCTCGTCGAAGAAGTTGCGCGTCGCGAACTCCTCGAAGAAGGTGCAGGCCCAGACCTGCTCGCGCAGGTACTCGCTCGGCCGTTTTGTGAACTCCGGCTTCTCGATCCGCACGTTTGAGTCCTCTCGGGGGCGCCAGCTGAGGCTGCGGTGGCTGGCTTCGATCAGGGTGCAAGCCCCAGCAGAACACTCCTGGCCTCGTCCGCCATGTCGGTGAGGATCTCGCGAACGGGCAGCATCTCTGTCACGAACCCCACGCCCTGGCCGACCGCCTCGGTCATCAGGTCGGGCCGGTGCGCGTCGTTGGCCCCCTGCAGGTAGCTCTTCGTGAGCATCATCTGATACGGGCTTCGCAGTACCTCGGGGGCCTCGGCGCGCTCCCACTCCTCGGTCCACGGGCATTTGAGAACCCGCATGGTCTTGCCCGAGATGCAGGCCGTGCGGCGTGTCTCGTCTGCGTTGGCGGCGGCGATCCGCTCCTTGACCAGGGGATCGATATCCGACTCCTCCGACGCGAGCCACACCGTTCCCGCCCAGATCCCTGCTGCCCCCAGACAGAGCGCCGCCGCCAGGTGCCGACCCGTCGTAACGCCACCGGCTGCAATCACCGGCCTGTCGCCGGCGATGGCAACCACTTCAGGAACGATCGAGAACGTGCCCGATGCACCCGTATGGCCAGCGGCGTCGTAGCCCTGAGCCACGATCGCATCCGCGCCCCGCTCGAGCTGCCGGACGGCCTGCCGCCGCGCGCCAATCAGGCTGAACACATAGAGCCCGCGCTCGTGCGCCGCATCGAAGAGATGGTCTGGGCTACCGAGGCCGGTCGCAATGACGGGAACGCGCTCGTCGAGCAGGAGATCGAGCTGCGCGTGGCCGATCCTCTTGTTCAGGCCTCCCCACTGGTCGAGCGCAACCGCACGCTCGGGCTCCGGGACGTCATACTTGCGCTTGATCTCATCCGCAAAACGCTTGTGCTCGTCCGGAATCTCGGCGTATACCTCTTCTGCGCTGGCGCTGCGCGGCGCCGAAGAGGGCAGGACCAGATCGATTCCAAACGGCTTGTCCCCGACAGCGGCACGAATGAAGCGGATGTCGTCCTCGATCTTCTCGGTCGGGTGCATCGCCTCACCCAGCATGGCGAACCCACCGGCATGGATGGCCGCGACCGCCACGTCGCGACAATGGGTGAAGCAGATGATCGGCAGCTCCACACCCAACATGGCGCACAGCTTCGTGTGCAGGATATCCTGGTCCATGCCCTCTCCCGAGTTCCCGTCTCCGCACCCTTCGCAGGCCGTGCAACATACCGTCACGACAGTTCAGCCGTCGAGCCGGGCTGTACTTCACGGGAAAACGTGATCCTCGAGTCGATTGCCGGGATGATGGGGAGAAATCGAGGGTTCGGTTCCGATAGGATGTCGGCGACCCTGCGAAGCACAGATCCCGCACCGCAGCCCTGCGTGCAGGGCGCCAGGAGAAACCGCATGCGAAGCACGCAGATCGACCGCAACGGCCCGACGTCCAATCCTGGCGTCGAGATGGCCCGCTCGGTTCGCCAACTCGTGATGGACAACGCCGAGGCAAACGAACTCGCCCGCACGCTCAACAAGGCGACCGTCGAGGCGCTCTGGAAGTCGGGGCTCGTACAGCTCCAGAATCCGCGCGAAGCGGGCGGCGCCGAGCATTCGGTTCCCGAGATGATCGAGGTCTGGGAGGAGCTCTCGTGGCAGGACGGATCCATGGGATGGATCGGGATCGCGAACCTGCCCTCGACCGCGTTCGCTGCGGCCTATCTTCCTGACGAAGGCTTCGCCGAGGTCTTTACCGCCCACGACAACAAGGTCGTGCTCGGAGGCCAGTTCGCACCCAACGGGCAGGGGCACGTGACCGAGGGCGGCTTCACCCTTTCGGGCAAGTGGAATTTCGGAAGCGGCATCGGCCACAGCGAGTACGTGGCCGCAGGCTTCATGCCCGTTCGCGACGGCGTACCGCTCATGGGCGAGGGCGGACTACCCGACATGCGCGTCGCGATCCTGCCTCGCGAAGACATTCGCTTCACGGATGGTTGGTATGTCCAGGGGCTCAAGGGGACCGGCAGCTTCGACTACGAGGTCCACGAGGTCTTCGTACCCGAGGTTCGGACTTATCCGCTCTTTACGCGCAACCCCCAAAGGGGCGGAAACGTCTTCCGGCTGGGCATCATGCCGATCGTGGCTGCGGGCCACGGGGCCTGGGCCATGGGCGTCGCGCGAAGTTGCCTCGACGACGTCATCGAACTCGCCGAGTCGAGGCAACGTATGGGCGACGCCACCACGTTGGCCAACAAGATGACCTTCCAGGTCGATCTGACGCATCACGAAGCCATGTGGCGCGCCGCCTGGTGTCTGCTGCGCGACGCCAATGAGGAGGTCTGGGAGCAGATCAACGGCGGCGCCGAACTCTCGCTCGAGATGCGCGCCGATCTCCGGATGGCCGCGAGCTATGCGACCAACGCATCGCGCGAGATCGTGCACTGGGCGCATCTCGCCGCGGGAACCACCGCCATTCGCGAGGGCTGCCGTCTCGAACGTGCGTTCCGCGACATGTACACCGGCACCCAGCACGCCTTCATCGGCGAAAAGACCTACGTCGATTCCGCGAACGTCATGCTCGGACTGTCGGACCAGCTCCCCGCACTCTGATCCCCGGGGCTAGAAGGGCTTGGGGGCCGCCAGGCAGCGTGCTTCGCCGGTTACCGAAAGAGCCGATCCGGCTGGGCCATCAGGATCAGGATCAGTACGAAGAACACAGGTGGCCAGAATGCCAGTGCCGTGTGAACTCGAGCACTCGAGGATCCGACTCCGATGGAGAAGACCCCGATCGTTGCATACAGAATGATCTCCAACGCGTGCGTGGGTGACACGCCCTGAATGAACTGATTGCTAAAAGCGATCGCCATGAACAGGAGGGCCCCGGTGGCGAAGAGGGGGACGCGATACTCGAAGAAGTAGTCCCGCCACGACTCGATCGCTGAAGGGTTCTGCGGAATGACGATCGAGCTGAAGACGTACATGAGTGCTGGGACAGTGAGGAGGCCGATAAACCGGACTAGCGTCCATTCCACGTCGGTATAGCCCCACATCGCCCAGAACGCGAAGAGACAATTGGAGATGATGAACCCGAGCCACGACAGGTGCAGCGGGGAGCGCCGTAAGGGCCTGATTGCCAAGGCTACGCCGGAGAGGGCGCGAGTCAGCGCGAAGGTCAGAATCAGAGTGTGCGCCGCAGCGAGGTATTCGAATAGGGTCACTCTCGAATCTTTCGCCCTACAGATTGGGCTTCAGCCGCAACCGACAGCGCTGTCCGTCAACGCCATGCCACAGAAGGCCCGACGCCAGAATGCTACCAGGTTGAGGGACGCACGGCTGTCGGTTGTCAGCTGCAAGCCTTGTTGGACGGCCGGCATTGGCACGTGACCACGATCAGGTCTGAATGCGAAGGTCACCCGTGGCGGACATGGGCTCGATCGATCTGATGAAGTCCGATTGCACGAACCCTCCTGCAGTGCTTCACCAAACCGAAGCGAATCCGCAGGTGTCCCTCCCACCAAGGAAGGCCGTGGCACGCTCGAGTTTCGTGGGACGGGCTCGAGCCGCAACGAGCAGCGCGGCCTCATGCTTTCCGCGCCCTTCCAAGCTGCGCTACCACCTCTTTCTGGAGGTCCATCGTGGGACGGTTGGAAGGCAAGGTTGCAATCGTGACGGGTGCGGCCCGCGGCACGGGGGCAGAGGCGGCGCGTCTGTTCGTGGAGGAAGGCGCCCAGGTCTGCGTTGCGGACATCCTGGACGAGCGCGGGGAGGCCCACGCGGCCGGACTCGGCGCCGGTGCCTTCTTCCACCATCTCGACGTGCGAAGGGAGGAAGACTGGGCCGCGCTCCAGGAAGCCGTCCACGCGCGTTTCGGCCTCGTGGACGTGCTGGTCAACAACGCAGCGATCCTCGACGTGCGGCCCATCGCCGAACTGGATCCCGAAACCGTGCGCAACCTGCTGGACGTGAACCTGGTCGGCCCGATGATCGGAACGCGCGCGGTCATGCCGGACATGGCGGCCCGGGGTGCCGGCTCGATCGTCAATCTCGGCTCGATCGATGCCATGGAGGGGATGGGTTGGGTCGCTCCCTACTCCGCTTCCAAGTGGGGCCTGCGTGGCTTCACCAAGTCGGCGGCTCTCGAGCTGGGCCAGAAGGGCATCCGGGTGAACCTGGTCTGTCCCGCCGGAGGTAGCGCCGAACTCACCGAGGGTTTTCGAAAGAACCTCATGGAGCGCATCGAGGCTGGCGAGAAGCTCTTCCTGAAGGGCATCGACCACGCTGTCATGGGCGGCCGCCATGCCCAGCCACGGGACATCGCCAACGTGATCCTCTTCCTGGCCTCGGATGACGCCGGCTTCTGCAACGGCGCCGAGTACATGGTGGACGGCGGGCACACTGCCGGGCATATCTGGTTCGCGACGGAGTAGAAAAGGGGAGCCCGCCCGTTCGGCGCGATGCGAGCAGCCCCGAGAACGACCGGGCCGATGTCGAGAGGCCGTTTCGCTTCGCCAGTGGGGCTGTGCGATGTTGCGGCTGCGAGAGCCTCCGCCAGAGGCTCCATAAGGGAGGTCTCATGAAAACTGGCCGGCTAGGTCTCGTCGCCTGCGGGGTCGCGTGGCTCGCTGTCGCTCAGACGGGCTGCGCGCACATCGGGCCCGACGCCGATTCGCAGCGGGCGGAGAGCCGTCGAATCGTGCGCGAGTTGTTCGACGCGCTCAGTCGTAGTGACGTCGCGACCGTCGATCGGCTGTATGCCGACGACTTCGAGATCTGGACGGCCGGAAACATGCCGTTCTCGGGACGGCACGACAAAGCCTACGCGCTCGGTGCCACCGAGATGATCCTGGGGGCGTTTCCGCAGGGAATCGCGTTCACGATCGACGCCATGACCGTGGAAGGCGAACGGGTGGCCATCGAGGCGCACTCCGACGGCACGCACGTCAGCGGTACCCACTACCACAACGAGTATCACTTCCTGCTGCGGATTCGTGGCGGGCAGGTCGTCGAGTTCAAGGAGTACATGGACACCGCGCTCGCTGCGGAGGTGCTGGTCGGCGGCCAATAGGCGATCGTCGTCGCGGCTCGTCGAGAGGGAGTGTTGTGAAGTTCGGGATCATGGCTCCGTACATGATGGCGCCCGTCGAAGACGGGGCCTATGCGGCGAGCTTCGGGCAGCTCGCCGAGGAGATGGGCTTCGAATCGGTCTGGGTGGTCGATCACGTGGTGATGTGTCCGGC
>JAAETT010000455.1 GCA_024228115.1 bacterium | reverse complement strand
CTTGCCCCTCATAGGTCGTATAATGGGTGTCGTTTAGCAGTGCAGCTAGTTCGGCGGTGAGTGACATCAGATCAGCTTTCTAGGGTTCCACACGCCACCCGACCGTAACACGCGAGCTAGGCTGCGTTGTAGCAGGGTCGGTGAACGGCGCGTTATCAGCCGGCCGACAGCAACAATCGAGGACCGGAAGTACGGCCGGCCAGGTTGGCGGGCAGTCCCGAAGTCTTGATACCCGGCGTAGGGTACGTCTGAGCGCCATTCGACATCGGACGGGGTGACCCTGGTTACTTGGGTCCGGTTCTCTAACTGATGGGTGTCTTTCGGTGCGGCGGTTTTCATCATCCGTTCACCCAACGTGCCAGCCTCACTCAACAGGCCAGACTCCAAGACAGTTTCGGCACCAGACGCAATAGACGCCAAAGCTTGGTCTAGTTCGTCTAGGCCTTCCCACTGGATAGTCATGGCGTCACCGCTATCAGTGTGTAATGACGTTGCGTAAGGATGCCGTCGACTTGGACTGTTTCGATTGTCCAACGAGTGCCGACCATGCGGGCATCATCGGAAGCATCAACCGTTACGTAGTGGCCCACCTGCGGAAGTGTCACGTCATGTGCGACGGTCATGGTGACAGTGTTCACCGGTTTCTGACCCGGAGTAGGCACCGCAGTTGTTTCGCTATCAGTGTAAATGTGGGCGGGACCGTACCAAATCTCGGTCTCGG
>JAAETT010000454.1 GCA_024228115.1 bacterium | reverse complement strand
GTCAAGTCAATCCGATACCGCTTCTTCGACATACGGGCCCCATGAATCGGCCCGCGACACGGCGAGAACCGATTGGCTGCGGGGGACGCAGTGCTTAGCATGACAACACTTCCGCCTTTGGTCGATACAAGGGACTAGGGTTTGTCGAGGCGCTGGCTGCCGAAGCCTTCTCTCAATTGGGGGCAGTCGCCTGCGATCTCATCCCAGGGTGCCTTCGATCCGACGTAGATATGGCCAGCCACCCGGACGCCCGGATCCGTCGCCAGCAGGCCGGCCGGAATCCAGTAGGCCCCTCCGTCCGGATGAAGCATGGGCACGGGTGAGCCGCAGGTTTCACATCGCCAGACGCCCCAGCCGGAAGCGAGCTTGAACTTGGAGATATGATCTTCGCCGGAGATCCAGATGAGGCCGTCCCGTCCGGTCATCAGGTTTGCGTTCGAGGCAACGCCGGAGACGCGTCGGCACTTCGAGCAATGACACATGCCGATGTCCGTCGTCTTCCCGGTGATTGCGAACCGGACCTCGCCGCATAAGCAGCGCCCGTGGATCTGCTGCATCCCAAGATCCTCCGTCCACGAGAGACTACGGAATCTTCCGGGCGAACGTCAGGAATTGTGTTCAGCGAATGGCGATCTGCTCGCTCTCGGGGAGGGAGAGCCCCTTCCGGATGCCGCCAACGAGGGCCTGGTGGATGAGGAGGCGATAGGCGTCGTGGAGGAGTTCGGTGGCGCCCCGCACGCCAAATGCCGCAGGTGCCGATGTCTTGGCGACCAATGTGTCTTCGAGATCTTCCACGACCTGCTCGGCGGCTTGGATTCCGGGAAGGAAGACACGATCGCAGGCCTCTGCATCGCGGATGCCCAGGGCCCGCGCGAGTTCTTCGTCCTGCGGATGGAGCCTGTGGAAGAGTGCAGCGTATTCGCCGTATTCGGGGCTTCGGGCACGGAATGATTCGAAGGCGACGGGATGGTCGTGCCATGCGAGTGCTTCTGGGCGATAGGCAATGCGGTGCCCAGCCCGCTCGAGCCGCCAGCCAAGCTCCATGTCTTCGTAGCGCGCCGCCGGAAAACTCTCTTCGAAAGGATGTGCGAGCAGGAGGTGTCTCGGCGTCGAGATGTTGGTCGTGTAGTAGAATCGCCAGCCGGCATCGTCCCGATTGGCGATGCGTCCGTAGGCGAACTGGCTCCCTCCATTCTCCTGGTAGTGCATGAACGGAGTGACATCGAGGGACGGCAGCCAGGTGGTATGGCCCAGCACGGAACGGCCAGGGTGGGTCGCATGTTCGAGGAGATGAGCCTTCGCCCAGCCCGGGGCAAGCACGCAGTCATCACCCGTGAAGGCAACGTATTCGCTCGTCGCCGCCCGAACTCCCGCGTTTCGGGTTGCTGCCGGGCCCCGGTGACGAAGCCGAACGATACGAAGTGCGAAGGGCCAGTCGCGTCGCGAAGCAGCGTCCAGCCAGACGATCGTATCGTCCTGCGATCCGTCGTCGGCGATCACTACATCGCCAATCGCCGTGGCATCCTCCTGGGAGGCCAGGCTCGCGATGCAGGCCTCGAGCTTCTCGTGGCGCTCGAAGGTCGGGACGACCACCGAGAGTCTCACGGGTTCGGCGTCTGCGAGACCGGTTCCCGAGGATCGAGTACGTCCTTCTCTCGCGGTTCCGGCCAATCGCGCCGCTGGAGAAGCTCGAAGGGACGCGGGTTCGCGGTCCGGAAGTGGGTGAGATCGTCGATCGTCTCGCCGGCGTATGTGGAGAACTCGCTCCAGCCATGCCGGGCGATGTAGTCGCGATCGACACCGTCGCAAATCCGATTCAACGAGCAGTCCTCACAGGGTGGGCCCTGCTGCATGTTGTATTCGGGTTGAGAAGCGACCTGTTCGGGGTGTCGCGCCAGGTAGTCTTCGAGGCGGTCGTAGAAAAGGAAGGGTCTGGCACCGTAGGGCGTGCCTTCGATCTTTCCGCCGCGGGTTCCGTTGCGCCACTCGTAGGGGTCGAGTTGAACCTGCTTGTAGCCGACGATGTTCTTCTCCAGCCCGGGGAGAGAACAATACGGCGCATACCGGATGTTCACGGCCTTTCCGGCGTCTTCGAGGATGTGCACAGCTTCGCGTAGGAAGGGTGCGATCTCGTCATACCGGGCCTTGTGCTCTACGCCGTGGTCTGGCCCGTTGCGCCAGCCCCACTCGAGCTTCATCACGATGAAGTTATGAAAACGCAGATTGCGCTTGGCCAGGTAGCGCGCGATTTCGGGTAGCTCGTTGGCGTTGTACTGCTGCACCACCGTGTTGGAGGTGTAGGAGAAATCGCAAGCGTCGAGGTATTCCATGGTCGCTTTCACCTGGGCCAGGGAAGCTTTGGTGAGCTGTTTGAAGAGCGTTTCGCTCGCGGCGTGGAATGAAAAGAGGAAGTCCGTCAAGCCGGCGTCGAGCAGGGCATCGACGAGCCGCTCCCGGCCGCTCGGTTTGTGCGGACGCATGGTGAACTGCCCGAGTGTGATCATGCGCGCCCGCACGTCCGCTACGTGCTCGATGTGATGGATCAGTTCCAGGATCTGCGGGTGCAGGGAGGGCTCACCGCCCGTGACATCGCAATGGCTGAGGCCCCAACGTTGGAAATCATCGGCCAGGTCGGTGCACTCGCGCAGGGGTCGGAACGGCAGCGTGCGGAGTGCGTGGAAGGGATCCTCGTGTCCGTCGAAGTGGCTGTAGTAGCAGAACACGCAGGAGTGCGGGCAGCGTAGACCGACATCGAGCACGCCGGTCGGAGACAGCGTCCCCACCGGATGCTGTACACGATTCGCCTGATGCGTGTGCATCCTTCCCCCCGGGCCTCGTATCGGCTCCTTTCCATGATTCCTTGAACCCTCCGATGGCAGCGGAGTGGGGGCGTGGGGGGTGGAGAAATCGCCGTGGAGAAAGGGCTACTGCGGTCGGGGCCAATCGTCCGGACGTGTCAGAGCATCGGTGCCGCCGTCGCAGAAGACGACCGAGCCCACGAAGAATCGCGCCTCGGGCCCGAGCAGGAAGGCCAGCAGCCCAGCGATTTCTTCGGGCTGGCCGTCGCGGCCGATCGGCAGGGGGAAGGCATCCATATGCGGGCCGATCACGGGGTCAGCGCGGCCTTCGGCGATCATGGCCGTCGCGGTCTTTCCCGGTGCAATGGCATTGAGATTGATGCCCTGGCCGATCCACTCGGGGGTCGGCGCATTCCGGCGCACCCAATGGGCCAATGCCGTCTTCGTAGCGGGGTAGGCGCCGATGGATCCCACCTCGTCGCCCACCTTGCGGGCCGCCTCTTCGTCGCCAGAGAGGCAAGCCTCGATCAACTCGGACGAGACCATGCCGGGGGGAACCGTGGTCGTGGAGTTCGAGCTGATGACCACGGCGGCCGGCGCGGGAGCCGCCGCGAGGTTCCCACGCAAACCAACCAGCAGATCGATCGTGCCGAAGTAGTTCAGGCTGGTGAGCAGGCTACCCGGGCGACCCGGTAGCCCGGAAAGGCCAGCGCACGGCACCAACCCGTCGAGCACACCATCCGATCGTTCCTGTATCTGCGCGATGGCGTCGGAGCGGCCACTTGGAGTAGCCAGGTCGGCGACGATGTCGGCTTGTTGCACGTCGACGCCGATGACACGTTGTCCCTCGCCCATCAGGCGTTTGCTGAGAGCGGCTCCGATGCCAGAGGCAGCTCCGGTGATGGCAATGGTCTTCATGGTCATCTCCAACCATCGAGCGTGGCGTTTGGCCGGCTCGCGTTCACGCTAACACGCAGGGCCACGCACCCGCTGCCCATGACGGCCCCACGTCTCGTCAGCTCCGCTACGCGGGCGTTGTCTCCGTGCCGAGCCACTGGGCCAGTAGACCGGTGGCCTTTCGTTCGACGAACCTTGCTGCCGCTTCGCCTTCGAGATCCGGGTTGATCCGTATGGCCTCGTGCACGTGGCGCTCCGCGGCTTGCGGATCCCCCTTGGTTGGAGAGCTTATCCGAGCTCAGCGCCCGCCAGCCACGACCGACGAGGCGACGGGTGTCGGCCGGCCGCGCAAGCGGGCGACGAGGGTACCTACCTGGACCGTGAGGCTTTCCATCAGGCTGTAGAAGACCGGAACCACGAGAAGGGTGAGGAGTGTGGAGGTCGCCAGGCCGCCGATCACGATCACGGCCATCGGCGCGCGGAATTCCGAGCCCGTTGCGTTCGAGAGGGCCATCGGAAGCAGTCCGAACATCAGCGCGAGCGATGTCATGAGGACCGGGCGCATCCGCACCGGGCCGGCCCGAAGAATGGCTTCGCGTTTCGGCAGGCCCTCGCTTCGCAACTGGTTCGTGTAGTCGACGACCAGGATTCCGTTCTTCATCACCAGACCCATGAGCACGAGCAACCCCATCGCGCTCATGATGTCGAAGGAGAGTCCTCCGACCTTGAGTGCCAGGACGCCGCCGATGAACGAGAGCGGCGCGGACAACATGATCACCAGCGGTTGGGTCAGGGAGTTGAAGAGCGAGGCCAGGATCATGTAGATCGAGAGCATCGCCAGCCCCATGGCGAAGACGATGTCACGCTGGGCTTCTGCCATCGAATCGGCTTGCCCATCCCGTTTCAGTGAATAGGGACGCTCGATTCCGAGTTCCAAGGCCCAGGCCTCGACCACCTCCATGGCCTCTCCCAGCGGAGTTTCGCTGCTCGTGTTGGCACGGACTTCGATCTTCCGGCTGCGATTGCTGCGAAGGACCTGGACGGCTCCTTCGGCCAGCCGTATGTCGGCTGCGCCAGCCAGTGGCACGAGCTCTCCGCGCAACGATCGCACGCGGATCAGATCGAGCTTCGATGGATCGTCCCGGTATTCCGGGAGCACCTGCACGCGGACGTCATAGCGATTGCCCCGGTCTTCGAAGGAGCCCACTTCTTCGCCTGCGAGCAGGGTTCGAAGCGTGCGGCCGAGCTGAACGGCCGAGACGCCGAGGTCGGCGGCACGGCCCCGATCGACATCGAGGGTGATCTGTGGCCGCCCTGTCTCGAAGGAGCCCCGTACGTCCACGAAACGCGGGTCATTGTTCAGGCGATCGAGCAGCTGACCGGAAAATTCCTCCAGCTTGCCCAGGTCCGGCCCCTGAATGGAGTACTCGATCTCCGAGTAGTCACCGCCGGCTTTGAATTCCGGATGGCCGACGCTCAACTGCTCCACGCCACGTGACGTACTCGCCGCAATCACACGGAGCTCTTCGAAGAGCTCGTGGATGCCCTTCTCCCTTTCCTGCTTCTTCGTCATGTAGACGGAGATACCGCCGCGATGGGGCTCGTGTTTTCGCGAATCACCGGCGATGGCCAGCGTGTCCTGGACCTCCGGGTGTTGCCGGATCGCATCTTCCATGCCCTGGAGCATCCGTTCGGTAACCGCCAGAGGGGTTCCAATCGGAAGCTTGACGCGAACGAATGCTTCACCCATGTCATCCCGGGTGAAGTAGTTGAACGGCATGGTCGTCATCACCCCGCAGCCACCGCCCACGACCAGGCAGGTGAACACGACCGTCACGGCCCGATGGGCGAGAGATGCTTCGAGGATCCGCCGGTAGCCTCTCTCCAGGCCCCCCAGCCCTATTTCGAGGAAGCGGAAGACAGCACCTTCCTTCGACGTGTCCTTGCTGAGCATCCGGCTCGCCAGCATGGGCGTCAGCGTGAACGCTACGAGGGTGGAGACACAGACGGCGACGATCACCGTCACGCCGAACTCGTAGAAGTAGCGGCCCATGACGCTGGTCATGAAGAAGATCGGCACGAAGACACCGCAGACTGCCAGGGTGGTAGAGGTGACGGCCAGCGTGACTTCACGGGTGCCCTTGAGCGCGGCGTCGAAGGGTCGCATTCCGCCTTCGACTTTTCGGAAGATGCTCTCGAGTACGACGATGGCGTCATCGATCACCAGCCCGATGGCAAGGGACAATGCCATCAGGGTCATGTTGTTCATCGAGAGATCGGCCAACAGGAAGAAGGTGAAGGTGGCGATGAGGCTCGCCGGAATGGCCGTCGCCGAGATGAACGTGGAGCGGAAGTTGCGCAAGAAGAGCAGTACAACGACCACGACCAGGCTTCCGGCCAGGATCATGTCGAAGAAGACCGCGGATACCTGCTCTTCGATGATCTTGGCGTAGTCCCGGGTGATCTTGAGCTCGACTCCTTCCGGGAGTTCCGCACGGATCAAGCCGATTTCCTGCCGGATCTCCCGGGCCGCTGCGACGAGGTCGGATCCGCTCTGTTGTTGGAGTTCGATCGCGACGCCAGGGTGTCCGTTCAGTCGCACGCCGCTGCGAGCTTCGGCCATGCCGTCCTCGACGACGGCGACATCGCGCAGATGCACGAGCCTTCCGGCGCGCTCGGCCACGATGATCTCGCCGAACTCCTCGACGCTGGCCGCCTTGCCCTGGGTCGTGACGGACCATTCCCGGCTCGCTCCCTCGAGCCGGCCGCTGGCGAGCTCCGCGTTCTCGCGACGCAGCGTATTCGCGACGTCTTCGATCGCGAGCCCGTAGCCGGTGAGGCGCAGGGGGTCGAGCCAGATGCGGACCTCGCGCTCGCGGGAGCCTTCGATGTTGACCGAGCCCACACCGCCAATCCGCTCCAGTCGTTCCTTTACGCCATGCTCGGCGATTTCCGAGATCTCGCGGATGTCGACGGCGCCGCCTAGCACGATGGTCATGAAGGACATCGAATCCAGATCCCATTTCTGGACCATCGGATTCTCGACTTCCAGGGGCAGCTGCGCCCGCGCCAGGGCGACCTTGTCACGAACCTCCTGAGCCTTCACGTCGACGTCGGAGCCCAGCTCGAATTGCACGAACACCCGGGAGAGGCCCTGGGACGAGCTGGAGTCGAGCTCCTCGATCCCGTCGATCTGGTTGACGGCTTCCTCGATGACGTCCGTGACCTCACGCTCCACCGTTTCGGGTGAGGCACCGCGGAGCTCGGTCACCACCGAAAGGAACGGGAAGTCCACGTCCGGGTCGAGCTTCATCTCGAGCCGCGACATGGAGATCAGACCGATGACGACCAGCCCAAGGATGAGCATGGCCGCGAAGACGGGCCGGCGGACGGAAACTTCAGAAAGGTTCACGGAGTGGTCTCGCTCTGTGCGGCCAGTACTGGCTTACGCAGACGGATGCGGGTTCCCTCGGAGATTCGCGATGCGTCGCGGCCCGCGACCAACACATCACCCTCGGAGGCGCCCTGGAGGATCTCCACGTTCGAGCCCGCTCGGATACCAGCGCGAACCGGGATCTTGCGGACGATTCCGTCATCTACGCGCATCACGTAAGTGCGCCCATCACGCGTGAGAACCGAGGAATGGTGGACGACCGGCCGCGCCTCGGGCCGGCGGACCTGCAGCTCGGCACGGACGTAGGAACCGGCTTTGACCAGCCCAGAAGCGTCGAGCACCACTCCGCGTACCTGGTAAGTACGTGTCTGGGGGTCGACGCGAGCGCTTACCCGATCCACCTGACTCTCGAGCGGGTCGGCGAGGCCTTCCACGAACAGCTTCACCGCATCATCGGGCCGAACCGGGGCCGCGGCGGCTTCCGGAACATCGACGATGAACTCCAGGGCTCCGCTCTCCTGCACCACGAGCACAGGTGCGCCACTCGACATGCTCCCTTCATGGGCTCGCCGTTCGACGATGCTCGCCGCGTAGGGCGCGGTGACCAGGGTGCGGTCGAGGTTGCGCTTCGCTTGGTCGAGCCCGGCCTGGCCCTGGCGCACGCGCGCACGTGCGACTTCCGCCATGGTTCGGATCTTCTCGTAGCGCTGCTGGGATGCAGCGTTGAGTTCGATCAGCTTGGCGATGCGCTTGGCTTCGGCATCTGCATTCAGGCTCTCCGCCCGGGTGAGTGCGAGCCCGGCACGCGCTTCGGCAAGCGCCATCTCGTAGGGCTCCCGGTCGATCTGGAAGAGCGGCGCGCCTTCCTCCACGGCCTCGCCTACATCGACGAATACCTCCGTGATACGTCCGGTCACCTCGGAGCCGATTTCCGTGATGCGCCGGGCTTCGATCGATCCCGAAGCGGCGATCGTTGCTTGCAGCCGGTCGCTGCGCACCCGCTCCAGTGCGATTCGGCGCGGGGAGTTCTCCTGGGCATCTGCGTCGGCTCCGGCCATTTCGACCGGTCCGATCAGCAGTGCCAGCCCCAGGGAAACCGCAGTTGCAACTTGATTCAGCTTGTTCATGTCTTGGCTCCGTCGGTCTGGCCAGGGGGGCGCGTGGCCATGCCGTGAAACAGGATGTCGAGGCCGCAGTCGACCAGCTCTGCCGTCACTTCGAGCCCGTTCGGGTCGAGCATCTGGTCGATCAGCCCCATGAAGTGGACGTGCAGGATGTCCGCGGCCCGTTCGGGGTCGATCGTGGATCGCACCTCGCCCGACTCGATTCCGTGACGCAGCGCCCGGATCAGGCTCTGGCGGTGATTCTCGAGGGATTCTCGAACCTCCCGGCTGCCAGCGACTGTCACCAGCACCTGGTGATCGATCTGGAGCAGCGAGCGCGCCATCGGATTCTCGCGGGCGAACGCCATGGCCTTGCGCTGGACGTCGGCGACGGCCTCCAGCACACCGGCTTCCCGGGCCAGCGTGTCGTCGAGGTTCGAGACCTCCGACCATTCGGAGAGCGTCAGCCCGAGCACGCGCTCGAGGATCTGCTCCTTGCCGTTGAAGTGGTGGTAGACGATGCCCTTGGAGACGCTGGCACGGCGGGCGATGGCCTCGACCGTGGTCTTGGCGTAGCCATCGGAACTGAAGCATTGGCTGGCGGCTTCGAGGATACGCCGGCGGGTCCGCCCGGCCCGATCGACCCGGGGAGGCGTCACTTGAGGGGCGGGCTGCTGCATTGGCGAATTATACGAACTGTACCTAATTCGTCAAATTTGTACTCCTCTAGATCGCTCTCAGATCTCTACAGCTCAGGAATCCCTGAGATTCAGCTATTCCCTTAGCGAACGCGTTCGCCTATCCGGAGAAGCCAGGGGACGGAGGCTGCGAGGGTGAGGGCGAACAGGCCACTCGCTCGGTACGGGATGTCCGGGCCGAAGGCATCCAGGCCGGCGCCAAAAGCAACGCTCGAGAGCACTCCGGCCAGGCTGTAGCCGAGCATGGCGAGCACCCCCTGGGCTGTGGCGCGCAGTCGTTCCGGCACGATGGTCTCCGCATACAGGGCGGTTCCGATCGTGAGCCCGGCGATCACCACGCCGTGCAGGAGCTGCAGCGCAAAGATCCAGCGCAGGTCGTCGCCCACCAGCGAACAAACGAGCCAGCGAAGGCCATCGGCTGCCACGCCCATCGCAACCAGGAAGCGCGGGCCCACACGGCGAAGGATGTCGCCCGAAGCCCAGACGAGGGGGATCTCGATCAGGAGCATCGGGATCCACATGCGCGAGAGCGTGTCGATGTCTCCGCCATGCGCCCGGATGAAGACGGGGAACATCAGGATCGGTCCCTGCAGGGCGAGGAATGCCAGGAAGGTGAAGACGAGCAGGCGCAGGTAGGGCCCGTGGGAGAGCAGGGCGCGCAGATCGCCGGGACGCGAGCGGACACGCATGGCTCGGGTCTCGGGAAGGCGCCGGGCGGCCAGGCTCGAGGCCAGCGTGAGGCAAGCGGCACCCAGGAAGATGATCTCCAGCCCGGGTTCCGATGGGCCATCGGGGGTCACGATGAATTCCCGATGCTCTTGCCAGAAATCGAGCACGAACGGGAAGCTGATGACCAGCACCAGATATCCGAGGGTTCCGAACGCGCGCACCCGCCCGAAGCGTTCAGTCGCCCGCTCGCCAATCGCCGCCATGCTGACCGCATTGCCCATCGGCATGATCGAGGTTCCGAACAGGGAGACGCCCGCCATGGCCAGCAGCAGAGCCGGGAATGAGTCGGCCTGGGGCAGGAGGGCATACGCGCAGGCATTTCCCAGGGTGATGGCAACCAGGACGGCTCGCCGCGAGCCGGTCCGATCGGCCAGCTGCGCCCAGATCGGCTGGCAGAGCATTCCCATCAGCGGCCGCGTCGCCAGAACCAGACCCAGCTGGACGCCGCTGAGGCCCATGTTTTCGCTGAAATAGAGGGCCTGGAACGGGAAGATCAGCCCGAGCCCCGACATGGTGAAGAACCAGAAGGCGGCGACCCGAGGCACCTACTCAGGATGACACCCGCTCGGGTCCACGCCATCCTCCCCCCATGAGGACGTTCAAGGCGGAAGAGTGGGCGAAGGTGCGGGAGGCGGGGAAGATCCCGTTCCTCGTTCGATATGGGTTTCTCGGGAGAGGCTTGCCCCTCGGCGTGATCACCGCGTTGGCCGTGGACGTGTATCGCGGCGCCCAATTCCCCGATCTCCTCCAGAGCGTCGACTTCTATGGACTGCTGGCATTCTGTGTGGCCGTCTTCACGGCCAGCGGCGCCCTCGGGGCGAACGCCAACTGGGTCATCCACGAGCGTCGCCACGGCTGAGCACGTGTTCGCGACGGATCTGGACTGGCTCGACCTCCAGGTCCGTACGCTTTGCCTCCACGACGAGCTCGGTCGGCTCACGCTCTGGAACGCCGTACCGGGAGAAGATGCGACGGCGCCTGCATTCTTCTTCGGCCGCACACGTCATGGCAACCTGTGGCGTATGCGAAACGATCTGCCGGACGAGTTGGTGCGCGAGCTCGCTCGTCTGGCTTCGGCAGAACGCACGACGGACGATCTCGAGACGATGCCCGAACGGCTTCCGGCGATGCGAGAAAAACTGGAAGCGTGGGCGCCCGTTCGCCGGGTCTGGCACGGGCCGGCGTTTCGCTTTCCCGAGTTGCGGCGAGAGGATCCGGAAGGCCAGGCCTGGTTTTCCGGAGACGATCTCGAACGATTGGCCCAATCCTTCCCCCGCCTCGCGGATAGTTGGCGGGGCCGCGAGCCTTGCGTAGCCGCCACCGAGCAAGGCCAGATCGTAGCGGCATGCTATGCGGCGACGGCCGCCTCTCCCGACCATGAGTCCAAGGGTGGCGCGGTCGAGGCCGGTGTCGACACTCTGCCAGATCGCCGCCGACACGGCCTTGCCGCTTCTCTCGTTCTGGCGTGGGCGCGCGAGGTGCGGCGCCGCGGAGGCATCCCGCTCTACAGCACGGCCTGGGACAACCGCGCCTCTCGAGCGCTTGCAGGAAAGCTCGGGCTGATTCCCTACGCGAGCGATCTCAGCTTCTACGTCTGATCGAGGCGCGCAACGACCGCGTCGATGACGCTTGGGTGAAGTCCAAGGGGCTCGGTAATCCGAAGCCCGACATCCGGATGCATCTGCTGCGCCTCTGCTACGAGACGCGGAATATCCTCTCGCACGTGACGCCCCGGGGCGACGAAGAAGGGATGGATCGCGATCTCGGTGACGCCCTCTTCCACCAACGCGTTCAGCGCATCCAAGAGCGTGGGTTCCGCCAGCTCCATATGTGCCGCGCGAACGAGGCTGCCCGGTAGGCGTGCGGCGACCTGCTTCGCCAGCTCTTCCAGCTGGCCATTCGCAGCCGGCTCCCGACTGCCGTGGTCGATCAGCACGATCCCGCGCACGCCCGCTACCAATAGGATGCCGTCACTTCCACAGGCCCTGCGATCCGGGCGAGGCACGCCAGGCGAAGCGCGGGCTCGATCCGGTTGCGCAGTTTGAGTTCGGCCTCGGTCGCCGATTCCGCAGAAACGTTCTCACTTCCTTCCAGGATCTGCAGGCCGCAACGGGCGCAAAGCCGATCGCCTCCGCAGGCGCTGGCGATCGGCAAACCAGCGTCGTGTGCTGCGTCCATCAATGTCTTGCCGGCGGCGAGAGCGATCGTGAGCGTCTCGTTTCGCCCAGCCCTCCGCCGTCGCAATCGCACCTCGTGCCGCATCCTCCCCAGCATACCCGCGCAGCGGGGGGGGCGTCGATCCGATATCCTGCTTCCATGCCGACTGCCGGAATCCTGATCATCGGCAACGAGATCCTCTCCGGGAAGGTTACCGATACGAACTCGCCTTTTTTGTGTCGGGAACTCCGCGAGCTGGGTGTGGATGTCGAGCGAATTCTCACCATTCCCGACGAGATCGACCTGATCGCCCGGGAAGTTCGCACGCTGAGCGCTGCCTACGATTTCGTGTTCACCTCCGGCGGGATCGGCCCCACCCACGACGACCTCACCATGGATGGCGTGGCCGCGGCATTCGACCGCAAGGTGCAACGCAACGAATCGATCGTCGCCCGCATGGAGCGCGCCCAGAACGGGCCGGCCAACGAGAGCCAGGTGAAGATGGCGATGATTCCCGAGGGCGCCCAGCTCGTCGACGCCGGGGATCTCTGGTTTCCGGTCGTCGTGGTGGAGAATGTGCACGTCTTTCCGGGGATCCCCGAGCTTCTCTACAAGAAGTTCACGTCGATTCGCGATCGCTTCCGCGGGGTCCCGTTTCTGTTGAAACGGGTCTATGTGCGGAAGCGGGAGAGCGACATTGCCGAATCGCTACACGAACTCCTCACCGAATTCCCCGAGCTGATGCTCGGCTCGTATCCGAAAATCGGAGAAGAGGCTTTCCACGTGTTGCTGACTCTCGAATCCCGAGACGCGGGCTATCTGCAGCAGGCCCTCGATCTGCTTCTCGACAAGCTCCCGGACGGCGCCGTCCACAAGGTCGAGTAGCTGGACGGCGTTACCGATCCGACTGGCCAGGATCCGCTCTTCTTCTGGCTCGCACACGCGCATCCGCTCTGGATGACCGCGTCGATCTTGTGGGCCGGTTTGGCGCTGCGAAGCGGCTTGCGCCTGCGCAGTGCGCGGAGGCTGGGGGCTCGCAGACCGAAGGGTGAGATGCGCCGACATCTGGGGCGGGCGAAGCCGGCCGTCTTGATGATCGTCGTCGGCTACTCGGCCGGCCTGGCCTCCGCCTTCTGGCTTCGCGGCTGGGGTGTCTTCACGACGGCGCACGGCTTCGTCAGCACAGCGGCGTTGCTGCTCTTCGTTGCGACGGGCCTCCTGGGTTGGAGGCTCGAAAAAGGGCGAAGCCGGGCCGTCGAGGCCCACGCCTGGCTTGCACTGGCTGCGGTTGGTGTTGCAGTGGCGAGTTTCTTCACGGGCTTCGTCCTGCTTCCCTGAGCAAGGGAGCGGACGAAGATCAGCCCGGGTTCTGGGCTCGCTGGCGTAGCCAATGGTCCGCCAGGACGAGGCATACCATGGCCTCGACCATCGGCACCGCACGGGGGAGGACGCACGGATCGTGGCGTCCGGTCGCGGAGAGCCTGGTGGCATTTCCGTCGCGATCGACCGTGTCTTGTTCGATGCGGATGGTCGCCGTCGGCTTGAATGCGACGCGCACCTGGATCGGCTCGCCGTTGCTGATGCCGCCCTGCACGCCGCCGGATCGATTCGTCGTCGTGTGCGGGCGTCCATCCTCTCCCGGGACGAACGGGTCGTTGTGCTCGCTTCCCGTGAGCCGCGTTCCGCCGAAGCCGCTTCCGATCTCGAAGCCCTTCGAAGCCGGAAGAGACATCATGGCCTTGGCGAGATCGGCCTCGAGTTTGTCGAAGACGGGTTCACCGAGCCCCGCTGGAACACCGCGTGCGACACATTCGACCACACCACCGAGGGAATCTCCCCGATCTCGCGCCGCGTCGATGCGCTTCTCGATTTCAGCGGATGCCGAGGTGTCGGGGCAACGCACCAGGCTGGCTTCGATATCGGACAGGGCGACGCCGTCCACATCCACTTTCGCCTCGACATCGTGGACCTGTTGAACCCACCCGACCACTTCCACGCCACAATGCTCGCGCAGGAGCTTGCGGGCCAGGGCGCCGGCAGCGACCCGGCCGATCGTCTCTCTCGCGCTGGCTCGGCCACCTCCCTGCCAGTTGCGGATGCCGAACTTGGCTTCATAGGTGTAGTCCGCATGGGAGGGACGGTAGACGTCCTTCATCTCCTCGTAGGCGGAGGGCCGCGCGTCCTTGTTGCGCACGATCATCGCGATCGGCGTGCCGAGGGTTCGTCCCTCGAAGAGGCCCGACACGATCTCGACCCGATCTTCTTCCTGGCGCGGTGTGGTGAATCGGTTCTGGCCCGGCCTGCGCCGGTCGAGCTCCTGTTGGATCTCCTCTTCGGAGATCTCCAGGCGCGGCGGGCAGCCGTCGACCACGACGCCGACGGCGCCACCATGTGATTCTCCGAACGTGGAGATACGGAAGAGTTGGCCGGTTGAGCTGCTCATCGATGCCCCCGAAGATAGCTATCTGCTCCTCTTGCGTCGCAGCAGCACGTAGCTGGCCCCGCTGCCGCCGTCTCGAGGCAGGGCCGTGGCGAAGGCCATCACGCGGCGTCCGGCGGGTGGTGTCGTGAGCCATTCCGGAAGGCCCTCCCTCAGGACGGAGCCGAATTCGGAGCCCTTGCCGCGCTCATGGATCACCAGCAAGCAGCGCTCTCCCTCCTGGTAGGCCTCTTCGACCGCGGCGCGTACCAATGCGCGGGCATCCTGCTCGCCAAGCCCGTGGAGATCGAGCTCTACGTCGATCTCCACTTCACCCCGGGAGAGCCTTTCGCGATGAGCCCGATCGATGCCGTTCGCAAGCCCGACCACGCGCTCACCCCGGCGCTCGATGTCGAAGCTCATTGGCCGAGAGCGATCGCCTTCCTTGCGATCTTTGAGAGCGGAAGAGCGTTCAAGGCAGCTTCCGAGAGCCAACGATGTGCATCGTAGCCGTGGCGCCGCACCCGTCCTTCGCTGGCTTCGACGCGTAGCACGTGGAGGGTGAGGCGGCGGTGGGTGAAGACATGTTCGACGGAGCCAAGCGGCATGCAAGCCTTTGCTTCGAGGCCCACCCGTTCATGCAGGCTCCTGCTGGCGGCCGCCTCCGGAGTTTCCCCAGGTGAAAGGTCGCCCCCCGGGAGCTCCCAAAGGCCGCCTAGCAAGCCTTCCGGAGGCCGACGTACGGCCAGGAATCTGCCGTTTCTCTGGAGCCGAGCCGCCACGGCCGTCACCCGCTTCGGAGCCTTCTTTGCCGCCTTGACCGGAAGCGCCTCAGCGTCTCCGGCTTCTCGCCCGTCGCAATGGGGCGCCAAAGGGCAACGCGGGCATTCGGGTGCGCGGGGCGTGCACAGGGTGGCGCCGAGTTCCATCACGGCCTGGTTGAGGTCACCGGGGCGGCGACCTCGGGCGAGGGCTTCGGCTTCCTCCCAGAGGCGCGCCTGAGCGGGTACAGAGCGGATTTCCTCGCGGATGCCGAATACCCGTGCGAAGACCCGGGCGACGTTTCCGTCGACGATGGGCGCGGGGCGGTCGAACGCAATGGACGCCACGGCACCGGCTGTGTAGCGCCCCACTCCGGGGAGCGAGAGCAGGTCTTCGATCTCATCGGGTAGAGCGCCGCCGTGCTCGTCGACGACACGCCGGGCCGCGGCCTGGAGGTTGCGGGCGCGCCGGTAGTAGCCGAGCCCCGCCCAATGCACCATCAGGTCGTCGGGATCTGCATCGGCGAGCGCCTCGACCGTCGGAAAGCGTGAGAGGAAGCGCTCGTAGTAGGGGATGACCGTATCCACACGGGTCTGTTGGAGCATCGTTTCAGAGATCCAGATTGCGTACGGATCCTGGGTTCGCCGCCACGGGAGATCTCTCGCGGCCCGGTCGTACCAGCGCAAGAGCGCGCTGCGCATGCTTCGCCCGCTCAAAGCATCACTGGGAGCACGCGGTTCGGGATGATCGCGCGATCCGTGATCCGGGCGCCAACGGCCAGTACCTCGGCGCCTCTGGCGACGGCACCCCGCAGTGCCTCTCCGTAGGCGGGGTCGATGTCATCGGCGGGCTCGACACTCGTGCAATCTCCGCGCTGCACGACGAAGAGCAGCACGCCGCGCTCGCCGCCGGCCGCCAACTGGCCAAGAAGGTCGGCGTGCTTGCGTCCGCGCTCGGTCACGCTGTCGGGAAAGCGCGCGCATCGGCCTTCGGCGAGGGTGACGCTCTTCACTTCCACCCAGGCGTTCGGCAATGTCCTGTGGCCGGAGAGAACGAAATCGATGCGTGAGCTCGCCCCGTCGTGATCGATCTTCACCTCCGGACGTCGGACGGAGTAGCCGCTCAGCTCCGGAACGAGTCCGGCGTCGAGGGCGGCGGCAGCGACTGCATTGCCTCGGCCGGTATGCAGGCCGACCCAGCTACGTCCGATGCGGATCATTTCGAGCGTGTGCGCGAGCTTGCGCTTCGGGTTGTCGCTCGTCGAGCAGCGAACCGGGGCGCCCTCGATCAGCAGGCCGCGCATGCTTCCCGGGTTCGGGCAGTGAACCGTGAGCTTGCGCCCATCCTCGGTTTCGACATCCGCGAAGAAGCGCTTGTATCGCCGAAGCAGGAAGCCCCGGATTTCGGCCTCGCGTGCGACCTTCACTGCCCGAGTTCGAGCCGCGCCTCGATATGATCCCGCACCCACTTGGCGTCCCACCACTCCTTCGGGTCGACATAGGTATCGCCGACCAGGATCGCGAAGTGAAGGTGGTCGCCACCAGCCAGGCCGGTTGCGCCGGAGGTCCCGAGCGTCTGACCGCGGGTGACCACATCGCCGGCACCGACGTCGATACGCGAGAGGTGGCCGTAGAGCGAAGTAACACCCAGGCCGTGATCCAGGATCACGCAGTTGCCGTAGATGCCTAGCGCGTCGGCGAAGAGCACCCTGCCTGCATTCGCGGCTTCGATTCCCGCGCCGGCGGTCGAGGCCAGGTCATAGCCGTAGTGAATGGCCTCGGAAACCTTCTTTCCTTCGACCAGGTAGGATCGGTGCTCCGCGAAGCGGCTCGTGACCGCGGAGCCGCGCATCTGAAGGAAGCGGCCCTCGAAGGCGAGTTCCGGGGTGGCCCGTGCCACGATGCGGCGTATCTCGGCTTCATTGGTGGCGCGGACGTCGCGATTGATGTGCTGGAAGGCGGCGACCGGGTCGGAAGCATCGAGTTCGAGGGCATCGGCCAGCTCGGGCACCTTGCCGGTCAGGAAACCCTGGCCGAGACGGATCGGAACTTCCTCGAAGCTGCGTTCCTGCAGCCTCGTTGCCCAGGAACCGGTCCCACGGTTGCCGGCCGCATCTTCCGCAATGACACGAATGGGCACATTGGCGGGAGCATTTCGCGGTACCGCGAAGATGGAGATGCGTCGCCCATCCGTGGCGCCCGGCAGCGGCATTCCGTCGAAGAACGCTTCGCCTACTTCGACCCCATCGCGGGATACGTCCTCATTGACGCGGTACACGACGGAGGCGCTGCCTGCTCGGCGCACATAGGTGAGGCCCGTTTCCACCGAAACGCGCGGCGCCTTCAGGTCGACGCGAACCGGGATCTCGAGCACGCGGGTGTTGCCCGCCAGCATGGATGCCCAGGACCAGTCGGTGGCTTCGATGACGAGGAATGCTTCGCCTTCCTTCAGGCCGAGCGTCTTCGGGTCGAGCTTCGTGAGCACGTCGGGAATCCCGGGCTTCGTCACGGCGCCAGTGGGCAGGGTGCCCGGGTAGCTTTCGTGAAAGACGGTGGCTTCTCCGCCAGCATGTCGAAGCCGAACCGTCAGCTCTCGAACGCCCGAGCGCGGGTCCGAGGCGCCGAGGTTGAGCTCGGTGCCCCCGCGGCCGATCACGATCTGCTGCGGGGCGCGGATGTCCGGCGGAATGCCTTCACAGCGCAGCCAGACGCTCGTTCCCGCCACGATGGCGAGGGCGAGCAACGCGATCACCCCCCAGGCTCGACTCGTCATGACCGCCGAGTCTACCAACAGCCGCCGCAAGAGCCGGGCCGCCGGCCCGATTGACGCCAGCGGGGCCGGCGGCGATCCTCCCGCATCGTTCCCCAGGAGGAGACCCCATGCCCATCCGCAGCCTGATCCTTGTTCGCCACGGCGAGACCGACGGCGAATCGAGCGTCCGCTACCACGGCAGCACCGACGTAGGGCTCTCGGCGGAGGGCCGAGCCCAGATGCGCCGAGTGGCCGGGGAACTCCGCAATGAACCCGCCGATCTCTATGTGGCGAGCACGTTGAAGCGGTCCTGGGCTGCGGCCGGGATCGTGAGCGGCGGTGCGCAGGTTCGGATGGAGGCGGACCTGCGGGAGATCCACTTCGGCCGTTGGGAAGGGCTCACCCGTGAGGAAATCCAAGCTCGAGATCCGGCTCTCTTCGAGGATTGGCAGGCGGGCGCCGCCGGCTTCGAGTACCCCGGTGGTGAGCTGCGCGCCGATTTTCGGGAACGCATCGGTCGGGCTCTGGAGCGCATCGCTTCGGCACCGGGGTACACGGCCATCGCCGTTCTGCACAAAGGCGTGATCCGCGAGATCGTTCAGCAACTGACGGGGGAAGCCCCCGCTGCAGAGCAGCCGGAGATCGCCGGAAGAATCCTCGTCACCCGGAGCAGCGACGGTACCTGGCATCTGGGTCGGCGCTCGACGGATCCGGCAGGTGTGAACGAACAAGCGGCGTAGGCTCAGAACGTCCTCGCTCCAGGGCTCTACTGCTCGGCCGCTCGCAAGGCGAGGCCGCTGGCGACGGACGTGAGTTCAGCGCCGCTGGTCACCCGATCGGCTCCGAAGCGGGCCAGGAAGAGGGCGCGTACCGCGGGCACGAAGGACGAGCCGCCCGTCAGGAAGACCCGGTCGACGGCCTCAGGGGCGATGCCGGTTCGTTCGAGCAAGCCGTCGACGCAGCTCTCGATCGACGTCAACTCCTCCACGATCCATTCTTCGAAGCGGTCGCGAGGCAGAAGCGCGGCGATGCCGACATGCTCGTGCTCGAATCGGAAAGTCCCCGATGGTTCCTCGGAGAGGGTGCGTTTCAGCTGCTCCGTGGCCCGGTAGAGCAGAAAGCCCAGATCGGCGCGCACCACGTGGATCAGCGCCTCGAGCTTCTCGGGCTCCAAGGCCTCGCGGCGAAGGTCGAGCAGCAGCTGGAGGGTCTTACGCGATTTGAGCAATGAGACATGGTGCCAGCGCTCGAGGTGTCGATAGATCCAGGCGGGCACCGGCAGGACATTCCCCATCAGCGATCGGAATTCCGCCCCGCGCCCGAGACGCGGCGCCACCAGGTGACGCACGAGTTTTCCGTCGAAGGCGTCGCCTGCGAGGCCCACGCCATCGTGGCCGAGGATCGATTCGGCTCGGCGGCCGGGCCCGACGAAGGATGGGCCAACGCGCAACAAGGAGAAATCGCTCGTGCCACCGCCGAAATCTGCGATCAGGATCAGCTCGTCCGAGGTCAGACGTTGCTCGTAGTGATAGGCGGCGCCGACCGGCTCGAACTCGAACGTGACTTCCCGGAACCCGGCGTTGTGCATCGCGGCCGTGAGCCTCGTCATCGCCAGATCTTCGGCCTCAGGAGTATCGGCCCCTACGAAATGGACGGGCCGTCCCGCGACGATCCGTTCGATGTGCAGGCCGAAGCGCGCCTCGGCCTGCTCTCTCAGCGGCGCCAGAAGCAGAGCGATCAGATCCTCGAGTCGGTAGGTCCTATCCATCACGCGCGTCGCAGAGAAGAGCTGGCTTGCCAGGAAGGACTTCAAGGATTGCACCAGGCGTCCCCTCTTCTCCTCGCTCGCCAGGTAGCGGCCAATGGCGTCTGGACCGGCATGGATGTGAGTGCGCCCCGTCTCTTCGTCTTCCTCGAAATACAGGACCGAGCGAAAGGTCTCGGTGGGGCCGTCGTCCGCATCGAAACTGGCGAGCCGGGATCGACCGTTCGCATCGACCAGGGCGATCGAGCTGTTCGTCGTTCCGAAATCGAGGCCGATGGCAGGCGAATTCATGGCGTGGGCTCCAAACGCAGTCGCCCCACCGTCCCGTGAGGGGGGTGGGGTGAGCGGGCTCATGGCTGGGCTCCTGAAAGTGGGAGGCGCAACCGGCCTTGGCAAGTGCTCAGACCTGAAGGCTCGGTAGGCGGCCAACCCCTGGATTTACCATGGCTTTACAGCAGGTGGTCGAAACGGCCCGTAGGCTCGATGACGAAATCAGAGCCCAAAACCCACCGAGGAAAGCCCCATGAACGAATTCAAGCCCCGTCTCAGCCTTCTCCGTCAGCTCGGTCTGGTGGCGCTGCTGGCCCTGGTCACGCTTGCCGTGGCCCACGCCCGCTCCGTCCCTTCCGAGAACGTGCCGATCCCTGATATTCCAGTGGTTGCACCCAGTCCAGCGCCCGATGCGAGCATCGAGGTTGCCTTCGTACTCGATACCACTGGGTCGATGTCCGGCTTGATCGAAGGCGCAAAGCAGAAGATCTGGGCCATCGCCAACCAGATGGCGGGCGCGAAGCAAGGCGCCAAGGTCCGCATCGCGTTGATCGGTTACAGGGACCGCGGCGATGCCTACGTGACGAAGCGTTTCGACCTGACTGACGACATCGATGGAATCTACGCCCACCTGCGGGCCTTCCAAGCCCAGGGCGGGGGCGACTCGCCTGAATCCGTGAATCAGGCATTGCGCGAAGCCGTGAACGATCTCTCCTGGAGTGACGACGACGCCGTCTACCGGGTGGTCTTTCTCGTTGGCGACGCGCCTCCGCACACGGACTACCCCCAGGACATCCAGTACGCCGCCACCGTGCGTCTCGCGAAGACCAAGGGCATCGTCATCAACACAGTTCAGTGTGGTGGCGATCCGACGACCACCCCGATCTGGCGGGAGATCGCGGCCATCGGTCTCGGCCAATACGCGGCCATTGCCCAGGACGGCGGCATGCTGGCCATCGCCACGCCGATGGACGAGGAGTTGACCCAGCTCAATCGGGAGCTGGCCTCCACCGTTCTCACCTATGGCGAGGCCGACGAACGCAGCGCCATGGAAGAGAAGGTGAAGAATTCGATCGATGCCGACGCACCGGTCGTGGCCTCGCGTCTCTCCTACCTGTCGAAGAGTGGCAAGCGTGCGATCTCGGGCATGAGCGATCTCGTCGATGCCTTCAAGGATGGCCTCGATCTCGGCTCCGTCGCCAAGCCCAACCTTCCGGCAGCCATGCAGCCGATGTCACCGGAAGAGCAGGGCGCCTTCGTGCAAAAGAAGTTGGAAGAGCGCGAGCGGGTCCAGAAGGAGATCGACGGCATCACGGCCAAGCGCGATCGGTGGGTCCGGGCCGAGACCGAACGCCAGCGCGCCAGCGGCCGGGCGGACGGCTTCGACGCCACGGTCTTCGAGGCGGTGAAGGAGCAAGCTGCAGCCAAGGGCATCATCTACGAATAGAAACAAAGTCAACCAGCGGGGACGGAGTTTACAATTGACTTGTTGCTGAGGGGGCACTGCCCCCTCAGCAACAAGTCCATTGTAAACTCCGTCCCCCCTGGTTGACTTTCTCCAGCTCGCTCGCTCGGGCCCGACACCTGGGTGCTGGGGCGCCGCGCGAACGCGGCG
>JAAETT010000453.1 GCA_024228115.1 bacterium | reverse complement strand
CCTCAGCAAGAACGGCGTTTCGTTCAATTCCCCGCCGATGGGCGGCGACGGCGGCCGTTGGGCCTATGGCCGCGATCCCTTCGGAAACATCCTGGAACTCCTCGAGCACGCAACGGAAGGCCCTACGTCGCTGCGGTTCGACGCCTGAGCACCACGCAGCCAAGCAGAGCCGCTGCGAACAAAGCCTCATCGAAGCCATGCCCTCCCCGGGTGTAGAGCGTGTCGATGCCCGTCGGGTCTAGTTCGACGACGCGTGCCGTCTGCTCCGCAGCGCCGACCCGCGCGAGGATGCGGCCAGCGGCATCGACGACGAAGCCAGGGCCGCGGTTCGAGGCGCGCAAGAAGGGACGGCCCAGTTCCACACTGCGCATCAAACCCATGACCGCGTGCTGGGCGGCGGCGCGCGGGGGGAAGAACGCGTCGTTCGAGACGTTCACGAGAATTTCCGCTCCGAGGTCCACCGCGTCGCGGCTGAGTTCTGGAAACATCGCTTCGTAACAAACGAGCGCGCCGAGACGGAAGCCCCCCGCATCGAGGGGGGCCGAGCTCTCGCCTTGCGCATAGGAAGCATCCGCGGCCAGACGGCGCAGACGTCGACGCAGCCGGGGCCGTTCTTCGACCCAATCGGGAAGTTCCTCCACCAGGGGGACGAGAATCCTCTTGTCGTAGTGACCGAGCCGCCGGCCGTCGGAATCGAACGCCGCCACGCTGTTGGTGAGGCGCCCGTCCGGGCGCTCGAGCAGGAGCCCGGTGACGAGATCCGCCTCGAGTCGGCGTCCCAGACGGTCTGCCAGATCCGGTATCTGCTGCGGAATGGTGTCGATTGCCGTCTCGCTCCAGACGATGAGCCGCGCTCCCTCGGCTTGCGCTTGCTCACTGAGGCGGAGCTGACGCTCCAGATTTCGTTCCCAGCTACCCTCCATCCAACGCTCGTTTTGGGGTGTTGCCACCTGCACGAGTCCGACCCTGAGCGCCGTGTCGTCCAATGGGTGGAGCGCCAGCCGGCTTGCACCGAAGGCTCCCCACCCGGCGACGAGCAGCACTGCTGCGAGGAGCGCTCGGGTGCGACGGCCCAGGACGGCTTCGTACAACAACGCGTTCGTTGCGACGATGCCAAACGAAAGCAGCGCCACACCGCCCACCGCGGCTGGTTGCATCCATACTTCCCGCCCGGCCAATGCGTCACCGAGCCGCATCCACGGGAAGATGCCGAGGACCCGAAGCCACTCGGCGGCTCCCCAGGCCAGGCACGGCGAGAGCCACGAGATTCGGCCGGGGCGATCCATCCAAACGGTCAATCCGCCGAACACGGCAAACGGACAGATCGTCGATGCCACCGATGCGACAGCGACAACCAGGGCGACCTTGCGGGCGACGTGGAATTCGGCGGTGAGCGTCGGGAAGAGCCAGGCGCAGCAAGCGAGTCCCATCCCGACGCCGAACAACAGTCCGAGTGTCGCTCCGGCGAGAGGCCGATTCGTGCGCGCAAGCACGGACAGAATGGGCAGCAAGACCAGCGGCGCCAGCCACCACAGGTCGAAGGGCGGGAAGAGAAGCGCCAGCAAGGCACCGGAGCCGAGAGCGCCCGCTCCCAAGCCGAGGGCGGGAGAAACCGATCGCCGTGTGGGGAACAGGGTTACGCCTGGCCCCCGATCTTGCGGATCACATCATCCGCAGACAAGACACCCGCGGCCTCCCGGACCGGGAGGCCTGTAGGGTAAACGGACTCGTGTGACTTCGACTAGCTGCGCCTGCGCAGTGCGATTACAACGAGGGCAGCGCCAGCTGCGAAGACTGCAGCACTGGCCGGCTCGGGAACTCCGGCAACGATCCCGGTCCCTCCCCCACCGGTCGTGGGCGGCGGAGTCCCGGCCAAGGCAGCCAAAGGCGCCAAGGAAGCGGACAGGAGAACTACAGCCTGAATCAACTTGCTCATCGGATCGACTCCATCGGGATTTCGGTGAAGGAGAAACCCCCCACTCAAACAACCAGAAAATGACCTTTTAATAGAGTGCCAACCACGCCCTATAAGGTCAACGGTGATCTAGCTCACGTTTGAAGATTTTCCCCGTGGGGACCCGTCTCATCCGATGCGAGCGCTCTGGCCTCCATCCACCGGCAACACGGCTCCCGTAATGAAGCTGGCCTCGTCCGAGGCCAGGAAGACGGCCGCGTGCGCGATATCCCAGGCGGTGCCCATCTTCGCCCCCAAGGGCACCATCGCATCCCGCCCCCGGATCAAGTCCTCCTTGGGAATGCCCAGCCCCTTCGAAATCCCTTCGATCGCCATCGGGGTGTTCATCAAGCCCGGCATGATGACGTTCGCCCGGATTCCGTGCTCCGCATTCCCGATCGCCAGAGCCTGGGTGTAGGCATTCAATCCGGCCTTCGAGGTCTTGTAGGCCACGATTCCCGCGGAGCAGACCGCCGCAATCGACGAGATATTGATGATCGAACCGCCGCCCTGTTCGCGCATCACGGGCAGGACGTGCTTGCACGGGAACACGGCGCTCTTGAGGTTGACGCCGAGGATCCGATCCCAGGCTTCCTCGGTCACGTGGGCCGGCCCCGCGTCCCCTCCGCCAATCCCGACGTTGTTGTGCAGGATGTCGATTCGGCCGTGCTGGTTCTTGCACGCCGCGATGAGGGCCTCGACCTCGTCTTCCCGGGTGGCGTCCGCCGCGTATGCGCTCGCGTGGCCGCCCTCTTCGAGAATCATCGCCACCGTGTCTTCGGCGGTCGCCAGTTCGCGATCGACGGCCACGACGGTCGCACCTTCCCGGGCAAACAGGATCGCCGTGGCGCGCCCGTTGCCGATGGTATCGCCCGGCGTCTGCCCGGCGCCGACCACCACGGCCACTTTTCCCGCGAGTCTCCCGCTCACGCGTCCGGGAGCTTCGGCAGGCCGGGCTCCGGTTGCACGCCCAGGGTATTCAGCGCCATCGATACCAGGTTGTATTGACCGACCGCGAACACCACGTCCATCAGCTGTTGGGTTTCGAGGTGCTTGCCCAGTGTCTGCCAGGTCGCGTCGCTGATGAACGCATCGCCATGCAGTTCGTCCGTCGCCTCGAGCAGCGCGCGATCCAGCTCGCCCCAGCTCTCGGCGCCCGGGCCCTCGGCGATCGCAGCGATCTCGTCATCCGTCAGCCCGCTCCCCTTGCCGATGACGACATGCTGGCCCCACTCGTAGCCAGCGCGGCACAGGAAACCGATCCGAAGGATGACGATCTCACGCTCTCGCGGAGGAAGCGTCGATTTGGCCATCACGTGGTTGCCGAAGACGAGCCAACGGCGCAACAGATCCGGATGGTGGGCCAGGGTGCGGAAGATATTCAGGACCGGACCATCACCAAACGCGATGCGCAGCTTCTCGTCCATCTCGGCGGGATCCAGGAGCGGCAGACGGGGGGTATCGAGTCGCAAGGCGTTCCTTTCGCGATGAGGCGTTGGGCTAGTTGCCGAAATCCCAGGATTCGCCGGAGTGGTACTGCTTCAGCACGTTCTTGGCGATCAGGATCTTGTGCACCTCGTCCGGCCCGTCGGCCAGCCGCAACGTTCGCGCACCCTGGTACATGGCCGCCAGGGGCAGATCGCCGGAGACGCCTGCCGCGCCCCAGACCTGGATGGCGCGATCCGCGACCTTGCTGAAGACATGCGGCACGAAGATCTTGAGAGCCGAAATGTCGGTCCTGGCATCCGTGCCGCCGTCCATCTTCTCGGCACAGTTGATCGTCATCAGGCGAGCTGCCTGGATATCGATGAAGGATTCGGCGATCCAGCCCTGAACGAACTGCTTGGTTTCGAGAAGCCCTCCGTGGACTTCCCGCACCATGGCGCGCTCGACCATCAGGTCGAACGCGCGCCACATCGAGCCCACTGAGTTCATGCAGTGGTAGACACGGCCCGCTCCTAGACGATCCTGGGCGGCCGCGTGGCCCGAGCCGGTCTGGCCCAACTGATTCTCCGCGGGCACGCGCACATCGTCGTAGATGATTTCGCAGTGATCGCTCTTTCGGCCCCAGACCTCGACGCCCCGAATGACATTCACGCCCGGCGTATCCATCGGAACGATGATCTGCGTCATCTTGGCGTTCTTGTCGCCGGCTGCATTCGGATCGTCGGTCCGGCACATCACGATCAGGAAGTCAGCACGCTTGCCGTTCGAGGTGAACCACTTGTGGCCGTTGATGACCCACTGGTCGCCTTCTTTGCGAGCTGTCGTCTTGATCGACCGGGGATCGGAGCCAGCGTTGTCCGGCTCGGTCATCGAGAAGCCGCTTTCGAGCTTGCCCTCGGTCAACGGGACGAGCCATTTCTGTCGCTGCTCCTCCGTCCCGTACTTGAGCAGGATCTTCTGGTTGCCCGAGTTGGGTGCCACCACGCCGAAGAGCGATGCCGCACCGGGGCTGTAGGCCAGGATTTCGTTCATGTAGGCGTGTTCGAGGAAGCTGAGTCCGCATCCGCCGTACTCTTCGGGCAGATGGGGTGCCCAGAGGCCCGCCTGCTTCACCTTCGTCTGGATCTCGTGGCGCATCGTGCGGGCTTTCTCGCGATCGCTTTTTTCGAAGCCCTCCCGATCCCATCGCCACAACATGTGTTCGTTCGGCAGGATCTCCCGATTCACGATTTCGGCCGTGAGCATGCGCACCTGGTTGATGCGATCCGAAAGCGTGGGGATCGGCTGGACGTTCATCGACATCTTGATTCTCCCTGGGCGAAGCGGTCCTTGAAAGATGACATAGACCGTGCCATTTTTCGAGCCCGAGGAGAACACAGAATGGATCTACGGCTGGACGGCAAGATTGCACTCATCACCGGTGGCTCGCGTGGGATCGGCAAAGGCATCGCCAAGACCTTCGTGGAGGCGGGTGCCCAGGTGATGATCACCTCCCGCAAAGCCCAGACCTGCGAAGAGGCGGCTGCGGAGATCGGCGAGGGTGCGCATTTCGAAGCGGGCCATATCGGGAAGAGCGAGGACGCGGAACGAGTCATCAGCGCCACCCTCGATCGGCTCGGCGGGCTCGACATCCTCGTCAACAACGCTGCGACCAACCCCTACGCCGGACCGACCATCGACGTGGACCTGCCGCGCTGGCAGAAGACCCTAGAGGTGAACCTCACCGCCCCGCTCTTCTGGACACAACGAGCGTGGAACCGTGCGATGAAGGAACACGGCGGAGCCGTGATCAACATCGCGAGCGTCGGTGGCTTGGCAACGAGCCCGATCCTCGGCGTCTATGACATCACCAAGGCGGCGCTGCTCCACCTGACCCGGCAGCTGGCCGCCGAGTTGGGACCTCAGGTTCGCGTCAATGCGATTGCACCCGGCTTGATCAAGACGGATTTCGCGCGCGTTCTCTGGGAGGGAGACCGCGGCGACAAAGTCGCCCAGGCCTACCCGGCGAAGCGTCTTGGTGAGCCGGAAGACGTGGCCGCCGCGGCGCTCTTCTTCGCCAACGACGCCGCAAGCGGCTGGATCACCGGCCACACGATGGTCCTGGACGGCGGAGGCCTGATCGGCTTCGAACGCGCCGGCTAGAAAACGTTCTCGGAACCGAGAACGCCGTCTGCGACACCAGGCTCCGCGAACAAGAAGCGAAGCGGCCCTAGGAGTCTGCGCGGCAGAGGGCCATTGAGGGGTGAGTCTCGCTAGAGTGAGCCATGCCGCGAGACTTTCGACGCTACGAGCCGGACCAGTCGCTTCTCCTGCCGCCCTCGCTTCGGGATTGGCTTCCCGAGGAT
>JAAETT010000452.1 GCA_024228115.1 bacterium | reverse complement strand
TTTTGTCTCCAGTTCACGGTCTGCCTTCTGTCGCTCCCTGCGTTCGCCCCAAGTCATCTTACGAGTGACTTCACAAGCAAGTTCGCCTCGTCGTCCGCAACACTCCATCCAGTAAGACACGCCCTCTTTGTGGTGGTGTGACCGTGGGTGCCAACAGTGTCTGTGCCCACTCATGTTTGTTCCTCCAAAGCTGGCCTAGCCCTGTGAATCTTGTAACCGACACGGTTCCGTACTGACCATCGGTGGGTCCAGCCGATCATTCGTTTCTCTATCCGAAATCCGCAGTACCGGCAGTAGATTCCGCAGTACCGGCAGTAGATCATGTTTGTTTCTCCAAAGCTGCCCTTGACTTCTTGCGTCGCCAATAAGCGAGTTTCCACACACAGAACAGTGACCCGAAATGAAAGGTCCACCATCCGTGATGTTCTCGTTGCGGTCGGCGGAATCCATACCACTTGCGCCACGTATGGGGAGCGCCAACACAGACATCGAACCAGCCCCAATAGTGCCAGCCTGTTAAGCGCCAAGGGTTGGGCGAGTGGGTTCGTCCCATTAGTCGATTG
>JAAETT010000451.1 GCA_024228115.1 bacterium | reverse complement strand
CGAGCCGGGAGGGCGTTCGCCCTGGGTCAAGGACCTTTCGACCCGGAAGATCTGAATCGGAATCCGGAACGGCGGGCTGCGTCGCCCCCCGGCCAAATGATCAGATTTCTACGCTTCTGAGTGAGCGTCTACACCTTGGCCAGGTGGTGGCGAACGAACCAGATGACCAACGCACCGGGGACGATCGTCAGCACTCCCGCCGCCGATAGCAGACCCCAATCGAGGCCGGCGGCGCTGACGGTGCGGGTCATCACCGCCGCGATCGGCTTGGCTTCGACGGTCGTGAGCGTTCGGGCCAGCAACAACTCGACCCAGCTGAACATGAAGCAGAAGAAGGCTGTCACCCCAACTCCGGAGCGGATCTCGGGCAGGAAGATCGTCAGGAAGAAACGCGGAAACCGGTAGCCATCCAGATGCGCCATTTCGTCGAGCTCTCGCGGCACGGAGGACATGAAGCCCTCGAGAATCCACACGGCCAGCGGCACGTTGAACAGGCAATGGGCCAGTGCCACGGCGAGATGTGTGTCGATCAATCCGAACGTGGAATAGAGTTGGAAGAAGGGCAGCAGGAAGACCGCTGGCGGTGCCATGCGGTTGGTCAGCAGCCAGAAGAAGAGGTGCCGATCGCCGAGGAAGCGGTAGCGGGAGAACGCGTAGGCCGCGGGAAGTGCCACCGCGAGCGCCAGGATCGTGTTGAGCCCGACGTAGGCCATCGAATTCAGGTAGCCCGAATACCACGACGAATCGGTCAGGATCGTCGCGTAGTTGGCCAAGGTCGGAGCCTGCGGCCACAGCCGGAAGCGTCCGAGGATGTCCGCATTGGTGCGGAAGGACATGTTCACCATCCAGTAGATGGGGACCAGCAGGAAGACCAGGTACGCAACCAGTCCGACGCTTCGCCAGCGGATCCTCATCGCTCGTCTCCGGCCGTCAGGAAGCTGAACAACACGAAGCAGAGTGCCAGGATGACCAGAAAATAGATCAACGAGAAGGCGGCAGCGGGGCCCAGATCGAACTGGCCTACCGCCATCTTCGTGAGGTATTGGGAGAGGAAGGTGGTCGCATTGCCCGGGCCACCTCCGGTGAGCACGAAGGGTTCCGTATAGATCACGAAACTGTCCATCAACCGAAGCAGGAGTGCGATGGTGAGCACGCCCCGCAGCTTGGGCAACTGGATGTGACGGAAGATCGCGAAGCGGCTGGCCCCATCGATATGTGCGGCCTCGTAGCACGCCTCGGGGATCGCTCGCAGGCCCGAGTAGCCCAACAGGGCAACTAGCGAAGTCCAATGCCAGACGTCCATCACCAACAACGTGCCCCAGGCGTCCGCTGCATTCTGGGCGTAGTTGTAGTCCGAGCCAAGTGCGCGCAGGAACGCGCCACCAAGACCGATATCCGCGCGCCCGAAGATCTGCCAGATCGTGCCGACCACATTCCAGGGAACCAGCAGCGGCAGAGCCAGGATGACGAGCGTGAACGAGACGCCGATTCCGCGGGTCGGCATGGCGAGGGCGAGCGCCACGCCCAGCGGGATCTCGATCAGCAGGATCGAGGCGCTGAACATCAACTGCCGACCGAAGGCCGCGTGAAGTCGGGAATCGTGGAGGATCTCCCGGAACCACTCGCTGCCGACGAATACCCGTTCGCCCGGTCCAAAGATATCCTGGACCGAATAGTTGACGACCGTCATCAACGGGATCAGCGCCGAGAAGGCGACGATCGACAACACCGGAAGCACCAGCCACCAGGCACGCGGATGTTCCGTGCGGTTCATGTGAGGAGCCGCCCCTCACGGTAGAGACGAATCCACTGCGGAGGGAAGCGCAGAAAACCGCGCTCGGTGGGGATGGGTGCACCATCCGGCACTCGAACCTGGAGCGGCCGCTCTCCGAGAGCGACGTCCACCAGGTGGTGGTCGCCAAGTGCGGTCGAAGAACGAACCCGAACCGGCACGGCGCCGTCCGCCTCTCCCTCAGCCAGCTCCAGGAACTCGGGTCGAATACCGAGTTCGAGCTCGCCCTGGCCCGGATCCGCAAAGGCATCCCGATCGACCGGAAGGCGAAGGCCCTCGACCAGAAGTTCACGACCTGCGAGCCGGCAAGGCAGGAAGTTCATCCCCGGGCTGCCGATGAAATGCCCGACGAAGGTGTGCTCCGGAACCTCGAACAGCTCGCGTGGTGTACCGACCTGCATCACCCGCCCCTGATCCATCACTACGATTTCGTCCGCGAACGTCAGCGCTTCGGTCTGATCGTGGGTCACGTAGACGAGCGTGGTACTCGTTTCCTGATGGACCCGGCGCAGCTTCTGACGGATCTCCCAACGGCGAAGCGGGTCGATCACGGTGAGAGGTTCGTCCAACAACAGGGCGGCCGTATCGGGGCGAACCAGCCCTCGGCCCAGGCTGACGATCTGCTGCTCATCCGCAGCCAGCCCGCTGGCCGGGCGGCCGAGGCTGGCCGTGAGCCCTAGCAGCTCCGCGGTCTCCTCGACCCGCATCTTCACCTCGTCCTTCGCCATGCCTCCGTTGCGGAGAGGAAAAGCGAGGTTCTCGAAGACCGTCATCGCCTCGTAGACGACCGGAAACTGGAAGACCTGGGCGATCTTGCGCTGCCGTGGCGGCAAGCCCGTGACCTCTCGCCCATCGATGCGCAGCCTACCACGAGTTGGATGGAGCAGGCCCGAGAGGATCGACAGCAACGTCGTCTTGCCGCATCCCGAAGGACCAAGGATCGCGGAGGCCGATCCATCCCGGAACGAGTGCGTCAGCCCGTCGACGGCCCATGCCGCATCGGTCGCATAACGATGCGCGGCGTCTTCGATGTCGATATGTGCCATCAGAGCTCCGAGGCGGCCGCCAGACGGCCTGCCTCATCGAACGCGTGCAACCGATCTGGATCGATGAAGACATCGACCCTCTCCCCGATCGACCGCGGGCGGGTGCCGGTCTGGTGAACGACGAGCGGCTCTTGGGCCGCAGCCGCCGGCCGGAGGTGCAGGAAGGTCTCGGAGCCACTCAGCTCGGTCAGCTCCACGATCGCCACGAGCTTCAGTGAATCTGGAGATTCCGGGGCGAGCCGTAGATGATGGGGCCGCACTCCAAAGCGGTAGGCCCCGTTCGGCAGTGGCTCGAAGTGCGAGGGTCGAGGGGCCTCGCCGCTCGGTTCCAGCTGGACCAGGCCGGAACCGAGCTGCCCTGAGAGAACGTTCATCGGCGGAACGCTCGTCAGCTCTCCCACCCGCACGGATCGGGGTCGGCGATAGACATCGAGCGCTTCGCCAGCCTGAAGGAGTTGCCCGGCATCGAGCACCAGCGTGCGCCCTCCCAGGGCAAGGGCCTCGGAAGGATCGCTGGTGGCGAACACGAGGGTTGCGTTCCTCCTGGCGAAGATCGCACGCAGCTCGGCGCCCAGCTCTTCGCGCAGCTTGTAATCGAGGTTGACCAACGGTTCATCCAGCAGCAGCAACCCGCCCTCCCGAACGAGCGCGCGTGCCAGGGCAGTCCGCTGCTGCTGGCCACCGGAAAGCTCCGAGGGGCGGCGCTCGAGCAGGCCATCGATGCGCAACATCCCCGCCATCGCGCGGACGTTCGCATCGATCTCCGCTTCAGAAATGCGCTGGCCCTGGCGAAGTGGCGCGGCGATGTTCTCGTAGACCGTCTTCGCCGGATAGTTGACGAATCTCTGATGAACGAACCCGACCTGACGTTTCCGTGCCGAGAGGCGATGGACATCGACGCCATCCTGCCTCACGCGGCCCGTGGTCGGCTTGTCCAACCCGGCCAGCAGGCGCAGGAGGCTCGTCTTTCCCGCGCCGGTGGGGCCGAGCAGAACGGTCAGCGAACCATCCTCCAGCTCGAGATCGATGCCGGCCAGGCCACCCCGCGCCACGCCCTCGAGGCGAAGTGTCAATCAGCCACCCTGGAATCCACGATGCGGAAGCGTACCACGGCATCTCATGGGGCCGGATGATACGCTCGCCGCGCTCGACACGACCCGGATTCGACCAGGAGAAGAGCCATGAACCGCTTCCAACAGGCCTTCGGCGAGCCGAAGGAATCCGTCCGCAAGAAGATCTTCTCCACCCTCGACCCGATGATGCAGGATTTCATCCGCCAGTCGCCCTTCGCCGTGCTGGCGACCGCGGGCCACTCCGGCGAGTGCGATGCCTCGCCAAGGGGCGGGATGCCTGGCTTCGTGAAGGTCCTCGACGAGAAGCACATCCTGCTTCCCGACATCGCTGGCAACCATCTCTTCCACTCCTACGAGAACGTCGACGGCAACGCCCATGCAGCCCTGGTCTTCCTGATTCCGGGATGCGATTGGACGGTGCGGGTCAACGGGCGGGCCCGCGTCCTCGATCGCGGCAGCGAGCGGTTGGAGGGGATCGCCCCGGAGGTCTTCAGTGAAGACGAGAACACGAAGATTCTCCAGGGTCTGATGGTCGAAGTCGTCGAAACGTACGCTCATTGTCCGCGCGCGTTCTTGTTCTCGAAACTCTGGGATACGGGACAAATCGGGGAGGCCCGAGAAGCGGATGCCAACCGCTATTGGCTGGATCGGTGGCGGGAGTCGATGGAAGGCCGCTAGGCCGAACGCCTCCGGCTCTACCAGCTCAATTTCTCAGCCAACGATTCACCGACGAGCCGGCCAGCGCGCAGATTCCCGAGATCGGAAAGGTGGGTGTCCTCGAGGCGGAAGTTCTCGGCACCCGCCGCTAGACCTGGGGCCACCCGGATCGCCTCGGGCCAGACGTCGTCCACCCATGCATCGAGGCGCCCGGTCGCGTACTTACCTTGCTCGGCGCCGATCGCCCGGCCCAGGCTCCGATCGACGAGCACGCGATCGGGAAAGACGACCAGGAAGACGGGCCGGTCTCCGGCCACCTGGCGGAGTTCGCGCAGGGCCAGGTCGACTTCCCCCGTGGCGGTGCGGGCCTCCGTTCCGTAGTTGCTCTCCAGCCGCCTGCGGGCCAGCTGGACGAGCCCCGGCGGCGGCTGCGTGAATTGTTCAGGGGGCGTCAGCACGCACGGCCCATCCCCTCGCTGGGCGGGCGCGCCGCCGCCGAAGGGGATCCGGCTCGCCCGTTCAAGGAAGAGCGCATAGCGAAAGCTCCGCGAATTCAGCGGATGGAACGCGCGCAAGAAGGCCGAATGGGGGAAGCGAAAGTTGATCCCCGCCACGACGCGCCGAGTGGTCCCCGGCAGATTGTCGGTGAAATCGTTCTCGAGAAAGAGCCCGAAGACGATCGCATCCGCCTCGTAGCCCTCTTGGAGCAGATGGCGAAGGAGACGGACGGTGTCGCGCGGGCCGTAGCCGGCAACGCCTGCATTGATCAAAGCCACCGGCTTGCCGATTCGCTCGCCAACCGTCGCGGCAGCGACTTCCGGGTAGTTGCAGCTCGGATCCCGGGCGCTTCCCTCGGTATAGGAATCGCCCAGGAAGAGTAGGCGGGGCGAATCAGAGACCTTGGAATACGGAACCGCGGTACGAAAGCCGAGCGGAGAACCGGAGTGGGGCTTCTTCACGAAGACCCACTCACGGCCTCCCGATTCGAACTCCCGGTACGGCCCGCCCAGGGGTGGATTCGAGCCCCGGGAGACCAGCGTGACATCGATCGCGAAGAGCATTCCTTCGAATAGAAGGGCTGCGGCCAGACCGCCTCGGAGCCAGGCACCTACGCGGAGTTCCCCGGAAATCGCGGCCTCGGCCGCGAGCACCGCGAGCGCCGCCACGATCAAGCCGAGCGTCACCATCGAGAGTATCTCGTAGGTCCGGCGCCCGTCGTTGAACAAGCCGAGCGGTAGAGCCGAGCCGAACTCCTGAACCAGCACGGCGACGAGGAAAGCCACGAGCAAGGCTGCAGCGAGCCCGCGAGCGATCACGTTCCAAGCCCCGCAATGGCGTTTTGGGTCGAGAGCTTCCTGAACCGCATGGCAAGCGATGCATTGGAGGGAATCTCGGAGGCGATCGCAAGCGTTCGGGCGCTGCGCGGCTCGAGGTTGTCGCCACTCCCGATCGAATATTACATGCCTTGATCGTTTGGTGGACTTCCTGTAATGTTCCTGGGTGCCTGACCCGACCGGCAAGAGCCTGACCCTCGATCTGCTTTCCACGCTGCGGGGCGGCAGCATGCCCATCTCGGCTCTGGTCGCTGCGGGCCAGCTCTTCGATGTGGCCGAAGGAAGCCTCCGGGTCGCCGTCACGCGGCTGGTCGCAGCCGGGCAAGTCGAACGAGACGAGCGCGGGCGATACCGGCTCGGTGGAGCAGCCGCTCCCGTCACGCATCAGCTCGATCGTTGGCGCCGGATCGACGAGCGAATGTGTAGCTGGAACGGCAGCTGGATCGGGGTGCACCTCGGAGCCGGCAGCCGAGACGCCGCACGGCGAAGAGACGAACGAGCACTCCGATGGTTCGGCTTCGAGGAACTCACGCCAGGCCTGCGCGTACGCCCGGACAACCTTCGCGGCGGCGTCGCGGGCCAGCGCGAAGCCCTCCTCTCCCTGGGCCTGGAGTCCGAGACCCTGGTCCTCCGGCTCGACGAACTCGACGCCGAAGCGGAACGGCGCGCATGCGGCTTATGGGATTCCCAGGCCCTGGAGAGTGGCTACCGACAGGCCATCCGCGAGCTGGCCGAGAGTGAGATCCGCATGCACCATGGCTCGGAAGCGCAAGCCATGGTCGAGTCTTTTTTGTTAGGTGGCCGAATCATCCGTCAGCTGGCCTTCGACCCTCTACTGCCGGAACCCTTGATCGATCCCGAGCCCCGCCGCGCGCTCGTCCAGGCCATGCTCCACTACGATCGACTGGGCCGCCGCAGCTGGGCCGCCTTCATGGAGCGCCACGGCGCGCCACATACCCGAAACCCCATTCATAGCGGCGGAGGTGAACCCCTCCCCGCCTTGTCGTGAGAGATGCCATGTCTGCCGTCACCGCCTCTGAACCGACCCTCGAACGCCACACCGCCCAGGGGAATACCCGGTGGCGCGATTCGTTCACGCGCGAGGAGATCCGGGAGCTGTTGGCGATGAACGATCTGCGCTCCTGGGGCTCCCTGCTTCTGGACTGGGGAATCGTCATCGCGGCCATGGCCTGGGTCGCCATCTGGCCGAACCCGCTCACCATTCTCGTCGCGCTGGTATTGATCGGTGCCCGCCAACTGGGCTTCGCTGTGCTCATGCACGAAGCCTCCCACCACAGCTTGTTCTCCAATCGCCGGGTGAATGACTTCGTTGGACAATGGCTCTGCGCCTACCCGGTGTGGAGCGACACCCTCGTCTACCGGCCCTACCACCTGGGCCATCACGCCCGCACGGGTACGCCGGAAGATCCGGACATCGGTCTCGTGAAGCCCTTCCCCATCACGCGGGCCAGCCTTCGCCGCAAGATCTGGCGCGATCTCTCGGGCCAGACCGGAATGAAGTTCGTCCGCGGCGCCTGGAAACGCAGCTTTGGACGCATGGCGTCGCCGGAAGGCCGACGCGCGGCGGTGGGCTTCGCGGTGACGAATGGCCTGATGATCACCTTGCTCTTCGCGCTCGGGTACCCTCTTCTCTATCTGCTCTGGGCCGGCGCTTTCATGACGACCCATACGCTCGTCACGCGCATCCGCGCCATCGCGGAGCACGCCCTTACGCCCGATGCGGACGACCCGCTGAACAATACGCGTACGACCCATGCCCGCTGGTGGGAACGTCTGATCCTTGCGCCCAATCGGGTCAATTTCCATCTGGAACATCATCTGCTGATGACCGTTCCCCACTATCACCTGCCGCGCATGCACGAGATGCTCCGCGAGCGAGGCGTTCTGGATCGGGCCTGCATCGAAGAGAACGGATACGCTGCCATCCTGAGGCGTGCCGCATCACGATCGGCTTGAACCAACGCCCGGTCGCCTCGAGAGAAGGCAACGACACGGGCAAGGCGGGGAGGCAGGGCCCAATGAAGTTCTACCGGCATTGGGCGCGAGCCACGGCCAACGTGGAAACACCGGACGAGCGCTTCGAGATCGCGTGTTACGGCGGCTCCGAAACCAGCCTGGAGGACGCGCGACGAGAGGCGGCCGCAATCGCCTCCCGAGCCGTGGCGGCGATCCGTTCCGGCAAGCCCATGGGCCAATACCCCTATGCCCGCGGACCCGTGCGCGAAGAACTCCTGGACGAGATCTCCGACGGGGACCGGTTGCAAGCTGTGACCACGCGCAACGCCTATGGCGCAATCGTGCTGAATTCGGCCGGCGCCTTGTTCGCAGACATCGACTACCCGGAGGTTTCACTCTGGAGCCGGATTCGAAGCCTGTTCCGCGGAGGCGGAGAAGGAAGGGACGAGGAGATTCTCTCCCGCGTCGATGCGTACACCCTGCAACATCCTCGCGCCGGCCTGCGGCTCTACCGAACCGCCGCCGGTTTCCGCTGCCTTGCGACTCATCGGACCTACGAACCAGGATCGCGAGAAGCGAACGAGTTGCTCGAGGCTCTCGGATCCGACCCTCTCTACGTTCGGCTATGCAAAGCCCAGAAGTGCTTCCGCGCCCGCCTCACCCCGAAGTTCTGGCGCTGCTCTGCAGACAGGCCGCCCTCACGATACCCCTGGGCATCCGCCGACGAAGAGCGTACCTACCGAGCCTGGCAGGAGGGCTACGAACGGCAGATTCGCGGCTACTCCACCTGCGCGTTGGTCGGCAGCTTCGGGAGCACACGCATCGATCACGAAGTAGGAAAGGTCCTGGAGGTCCACGATCGGATCGCGTGCAATGGAGACGCACCCCTCGCCTGATCTCAACCGGCCTCAGCGCGATGGAAGGGGGCCGGATCCGGCGGAAGCGGGGTATTCCCGAGAACCAGGTCCGAAGCCTTCTCGGCGATCATCATCACGGGGGCATAGATGTTCCCGTTCGTGATCGTGGGCATCACCGATGCATCGATGACCCTCACGCCATCCACGCCGTGAACACGCATGCTGCGGGGGTCCGTGACCGCTTCGTCATCCTTTCCCATTCGGCAGGTACAAGAGGGATGAAGGGCCGTTTCTGCGTCGCGGACGACCCAATCGAGGATCTCCTCGTCGGATTCGACGCTTGGCCCCGGAGAGAGCTCCCCACGATCGAAGCCTTCGAAAGCAGGTTGGGCGAGGATTTCGCGGGCAATTCGGACCGCGGCCAGCCAGTCCTTCCGATCCCGCTCGGTCGCCAGGTAGTTGAAACGGAGCGCAGGCGGCACTTGCGGATCCACCGACCGGATGCGCACGCTTCCTCGAGCCTCGGCGAGCATCGGACCCACATGAATCTGGTAGCCATGCCCCCGCGCGGGCCGGGTTCCGTCGTAGCGAACGGCCAGGGGAAGGAAGTGAAACATCAGGTCCGGCTGTTCGATACCCGCGTGGCTGCGGACGAACCCACCGGCCTCGAAGTGATTGGTCATGCCGGGCCCCCGGCCGGCCAGCCACTGGGCCCCGATCCATGGGCGGCGCCAGTAGGCCAGGGAAGTCGAGAACGAAATCGGCTTCCTGCAGGCGTGCTGGATGTAGACCTCCAGATGGTCCTGCAGGTTCTCTCCGACACCCGGCAGATCTGCCACGACAGGGATCCCATACTTCCCGAGAAGCGACGCGCGACCGACACCCGAGAGTTGCAGGAGTTGAGGTGAGTTGAAGGCCCCGCCGCAGCAGATCACCTCACCCGCCGCTATGCGCTCGGAGGGAGAGCCGGCACTCCGGAACTCGACGCCCACTGCACGCTTGCCCTCGAAGAGAATCCGCGTTGCGGACGAGCCGCACAACACATCGAGATTCGGCCTTCCCTTCACGGGATGCAGATACGCCCGTGCGGCGCTCCACCGCCGCCCTCGCGTCAGGTTCCGATCGAAACGAGCGAATCCCTCCTGCCGGTAGCCGTTCACATCCTCGGTCAGCTCGTAGCCTGCCTGCTGCACACCATCGAAGAAGGCGTGAAAGAGAGGATTGGCAGCAGCACCTCGTTCCAGGATCAGGGGGCCGGCTTCTCCACGCCATTCATCGCCGCCGGCGCGACAGGTTTCCATCCGCTTGAAATAGGGCAGGCAGTGGGCATGACTCCATTCCTCGAGGCCGGGCTCGCGGGCCCATCGTTCGTAGTCGAGGGGATTCCCGCGCTGGAAGATCATGCCGTTGATGCTGCTCGAACCGCCGAGGACCTTGCCCCGCGCATGGCTGATGCGGCGATCCGCCATGGCCGCCTCGGGCTCGGATTCGTAGCACCAGTCGTAGCGGGGGTTGCCGATCGGGAATGCAAAGGCGGCCGGCATGTGGATGAAGACATCCCACCAGGCATCCCGGCGGCCAGCCTCCAGCACGAGCACGCGAACATCCGGCTCCGCGCTCAACCGGTGGGCAAGCACACAGCCCGCTGATCCGCCGCCCACGATGACGTAGTCGTAGGCCTTCGACCCGGGGCCGTGCATCAGCGGCCCCTCCCCATGAGATCGACCACGAGGCCTCCCCCGGCCAGCAGGACGACGATCGCAAGGGGGAAGCCGACGACGATCGAGGCCGCCTGGAGCGCTGAAACCCCTCCCACCAACATGAGCGCGCACGTCACAGCCGCCAGGGCTACTCCCCAGAACACCTTGGCCGGCGGGCTATTGCCTGAGCCCAGCAGCATGCACAGGACGAGCGTCGCTGAATCGAGAGAAGTGATCATCCATGTGAAGAGCAGGAAAGCTGCGAGGAAGAGAAGGGGCATCTCGAATCCGACGCTCCCCAGGTTCTCGATCACCGCCACGATGCCGAGGCTGTAGTCCTGATTCACCGCGAGACTGACGGCTCCGGTTTCGGCCAACTCCTGATGGAGAGCCGTGCCGCCGAAGATCGTCATCCAGACGACGATCACGAGGGCGGGGACGAGCAAGACGGCGACCGCCACCTCGCGCACACTTCGACCCTTGGAGATGCGTGCGATGAAGAGACCGACGAAGGGTGCCCAGGCCAGCCACCATCCCCAGTAGAAGATCGTCCAGTCCGCCTGCCAGCTCTGCTCAGCCGGGCTACCCGCCACCCACGACCCGACGGAGAGGAAGCTCGATGCGTAGTCCACGAGCGTGGAGAGCAGCAGCCCGCCGAGGTGGAGCGTCGGCCCGAGCATGGCCACGGCGATCAAGAGAAGGAGACTGAGCCAGACATTGACCTCGCTGAGCCGCCGCACGCCACGGGCCACCCCGGACAACGCAGATGCCGCACCCAGAGCGCAGACGGCGACAACGATCGCGACTTGATGCGAGGTGCTCACCCCAACGCCAAACAACCTGCTGAGCGTCGCATTCATGCCGGCCGCAGCGAGCCCGATGGACGTCGCCACTCCGCAGACCGTCCCGAAGAGCGCCAGCAGATCCACCGCCAGCCCGGGCCAGCGATCGACATAACGCTCGCCGAGGAGAGGATGAAGGGCGATCCGAAACGTCATGGGCCGCCCATGACGGTGGCTCTGGATGCCGATGGCAAGCGCAATGACCACATAGAACGCCCAACCATGGAGCCCCCAATGAAGCACCGTGATTCGCAAGGCCGTCGGAACGGCTGCTTCGGTTGCGGGCGCGATCCCGGCCAATGCGAAAAAGGGGTTCGCCTGGAAATGCAGCACAGGTTCGGCCGTAGCCCAGTAAAGGATTCCGGATGCCAACCCCGCCGAGAGCAGCATCGCGAACCAGGCCACGTTTCCGAATTCAGGCGTGTCCCGATCCGGCCCGAGGCGCACGCGACCGAGCGGAGAGCAACCGATCCCCGCGACGCCGACCAGCGAGAGCGTTGCGGTTCCGACGAACAACCAGTCGAGATGGTGGACGACCCAGTCCTTGGCACCGGCCAGGGCTGCGCCTGAAACCTCGATCGACGCCGCCGAACCGATGACGAACGCAGCGACGGAGCCTACGGCGATCAGTGAGGAGGTGCTGGAGAAGCCAAGGCGAGCGAGCCTCGTAGGCTGACCTCCCGAACCCGGATGGTCTGCGGGTCCCGTCAACCGAGCCCGCCCAGTATTGCCCCGGCCGTGCTCGATGCCATCGTGGGGAGTCTGACACATCGTCCCGAGTTGGATCGCCCGCTCGGCGGGGCAACCCTGAAAACGACAGCAATTGCCCTGGTTTGGCGAGCACTTGTAATTAATCAACTATTTGATTAATTTTCATTCCGTGAGTGATCCCATCCGATCTCGCAGTCCCGGCCGCCCCCAGCTCGACCCGGACCATCCCAGCGTCCGCGAGCGGCTGATCCAATCGGCCGCGAGATTGGTGGCCGAACGTGGCTACGACGCAACTTCGATCCGGCAGATCGCCACCCACGCCGACGTCACACCGGCCATGGTCGCCTACTACTTCGGAGACAAACGCGGCCTGCTCGAGGCCATCCTGGATCACGCCTTCGAGCGGCTGGTCCAGGGCGTTCAGCAAATGGCTGCTCAAGAGGAGGTTGCAGATGGCCCGTTCGTCACCCGCTTCGTGCCGCTCTACCTCCGTGCGGTGACACGGGAGCCGTGGATCCCGCAGTTGCTGATGCGCGAGGTGTTGTCCGCGGATACACCCGTGCGGGAGCAGTTCGTCGAGCGCTTCGCGCAACGGGTCGTTGCCGTGGTGCCGGCCATCTTCGCCCGGGAGATCGAGGCCGGGCGAATGCGGCGAGATCTCGACCCCAAGCTCACCCTGCTCTCCCTGATTGGCATGTGTGTGTTCCCGCTGGTCGCCGAGCCGATCCTCGGCCCTCTGCTGGGCTTCCAGGTAGACCCGGCGTTCGCCGGGCGGCTCACCGACCACACCGTCGGGCTCTTCCTCGAAGGTGCGGCACCGCGCGAGGAGGCGACGTGATGAACCGCTGGCTCTACTTCCCGGTCGTCGCCATCCTGTTCGCCTGCAGCGGGGATCCTCAGGACACCCCTGCCGTCGGCACCCTCGAGCGGGACCGCATCGACCTCGTCGCCGAAAGCGACGACCCGATCGTGGAGATCGCCGTTCGCGTGGGACAGCAGGTCGAAGCGGGCGAATCGCTGCTGCGCCTCGATCCCACTCGGTTCGATGCCCGCGTCGCCCAGGCCGAAGCGCGACGCGACGAAGCCCTGGCCCGTAGCGCCGAGGCCACGCGGGGCCCACGGGCCGAACGCATCGAGGAAGGGCGCGCGCGGCTGGCCGGTGCCCGCAGCGCCGCACGCACAGCACAGCGGGAACTCGAACGCGCTGAAGCCCTTGTCGACGTGGTTTTTTCTTCCCGCTCCCGCCTCGACATCCTTCGCGCCGAAGCCGACGCTGCTCGCTCCCAGAGCGCTCAGGCCCGCGCCTCCCTCGACGCCCTGCTCGAGGGATCGACCGCCGAGCAACTCGAACAGAGCAGCAGCGCTCTGGCCGCCGCCGAAGCCGCGGTTCGCGAGGCACTCGTCTACCGGGAGCGGCTCGAGCTGCGCGCACCGGTTGCCGGGCAGATCGACGCTCTGCCCTTCGAGCTGGGCGAACGCGCGCGGCCGGGCACCCCGCTCGTCGTGATACTCGCCGATCACGCGCCCTACGCCCGGGTGCACGTTCCCGAGGCCGTGCGTGTGTTGGTTGCGCCGGGCAGCGAGGCGACGATCGCAGTCGAAGGGCTCGACAAGAGCTACCGTGGGCGCCTCCGCGAGGTTTCACACGAAGCGTCGTTCACGCCCTACTACGCGCTCACCCGTCACGATCGCGGGCGGCTCGCCTACCTGGCGGAGGTCTAGCTGATCGACGCGGAAGCGCGCGAGCTCCCGACCGGCGTGCCGGTCGAGGTTCACTTCACGCTTGGCCAGAGCGATGCCGACTGAGCTTCCCTTCCCGAGCGCGACCTCAGTCGCGCCCGCCATCCAAACCCACGGGTTGACCCGCCGCTTCGGCGACCTGGTGGCCGTGGACCAGATCGACCTGATGGTCCCGCGCGAGCGCATCTTCGGCTTTCTCGGCCCCAACGGCTCGGGGAAGTCGACCACGATTCGCATGCTATGCGGCCTACTGCTTCCGAGCGAAGGCAGCGCCGAGGTGCTGGGCCTCGATGCCTCACGCGATGCCGAGATCTTGCGCGCACGCATCGGCTACATGACCCAGCGCTTCTCCCTCTACGAGGACCTCTCCGTCCTCGAGAACCTGCGCTTCCTTGCACAGATTCACAGCATGACACGCGAGCGGCGCAAGGCGCGGATCGACGAGCAGCTTGCCCGCTTCGACCTGGCCGCTCGTGCCGAACAGCTCTCCGGCACGCTCTCTGGAGGCCAGAAGCAGCGGCTCGCCCTGGCCGCCGCGACCCTCCACGAGCCCGAGCTGCTCTTCCTCGACGAGCCCACCAGTGCGGTCGATCCCCAGAGTCGCCGCGACTTCTGGGAGACGCTCTTCGACCTGGTGGACCAGGGAACGACGATCCTCGTCTCTACCCACTTCATGGACGAGGCCGAGCGTTGCCATGAACTCGCCATCCTCGACGAGGGGCAGCTCGTCGCATCCGGGGAGCCCGACGCGCTGATGGCGGCGATCGACGCGGCGGTGGTCGAGATCGAGGTCGAGCGCTCCCGCGAAGCGTCCAAGCAACTGGAGACCCTGCCCTACGTGCAGAGCGTCGCGCAGCTCGGAAGCCGCCTCCACGCGCTGGTGGACCGCACGACCGAGGAGCCCGCCGCTCGCCTTCAGCATGCCCTGGCAGAGGCCGACCTCGAGGCCCGATGTCATGAAGCCACCGCCAATCTGGAGGACGTCTTCGTCGCCGCCACCCGCGACAGGTCAGAGGCTTCCCCATGAAGCTTTCGATGACCCGCATCGGCGCGATCGCGCGCAAGGAGTTCCTGCACCTGCGCCGCGACCCGCTGACCGGCGGAATGATCGCCGGCATCCCGGTCATCATGACCCTGCTCTTCGGCTTCGCGATCAACCAGGACGTGCGGCACCTGCACGCGGGCCTCGCCGATCTGGCGAACACCCAGGCCTCGCGGATGCTGGCTGCGGATGTGGTGGCGACCCAGGTGGTCGACATCGTCGAGCGTCGGGCGACGGCAGCCGAGCTGGAGGAATTGCTCGTGCGTGGCCGGATCTCGGTCGGCCTGGTGATTCCGGCGGACTTCGAGCGCCGTGCCGCGAGAGGAGGACGCCCTGTCGCCCAGCTGATGGTCGACGGAGGCGATCCGATCGTGCTGGGCGCAGCTCGGGGCCTGGCCGCAATGCCTCTTCCAGGCACGACCACCAGCCGCGCCGCCGAAAGCTTCGCCGTGCGCGCCTACTTCAACCCGGAACGCCGGTCTGCGATCCACATCGTGCCCGGACTATGCGGCGTCATCCTCACGCTGACGATGACGCTCTTCACTTCGATCGCCATCGTGCGCGAACGCGAACGCGGCAACCTCGAGCTTCTGATAACCACGCCGATCCAGACCGTCGAGTTGATGATCGGAAAGATCGCTCCCTACGTACTGATCGGATACATCCAGGTCACGCTCATCCTGAGCCTGGGCGCATTGCTCTTCCAGGTTCCGTTGCGGGGAACGATCCTGGATCTGGTCGTCGGCGCGGGGGTCTTCGTCGGCGCCACCCTTACCCTGGGGCTGTTCATCTCCACCGTCGCGATCACCCAGTTCCAGGCCTTCCAGCTCACCTTCGTGACCTTCCTTCCGCAGATGCTGCTCTCCGGTTTCATGTTCCCGTTCGACGGCATGCCCCGCGCGGCCCAGCTCCTGGCCGAAGCTTTCCCGCTCACACACTTCGTCCGCATCGTCCGAGGCATCGTGCTGCGAGGCGCCAACCTCGAGCAACTCACGCCGGAACTCTGGCCGCTCGGTCTCTTCTTCGTCGTCGCGATGAACCTGGCCATGCTGCGCTTCCGAAAACGCCTCGACTAAGAAGTCAACCAGCGGGGACGGGGTTTACAATTG
>JAAETT010000450.1 GCA_024228115.1 bacterium | reverse complement strand
GTCAAGTCAATCCGATACCGCTTCTTCGACATACGGGCCCCATGAATCGGCCCGCGACACGGCGAGAACCGATTGGCTGCGGGGGACGCAGTGCTTAGCATGACAACACTTCCGCCTTTGGTCGATACAAGGGACTAGGTTCGTAGGGAGACGCTCCGCTCGCCCTCGCCGACTTCGGGGATCCAGACCTGGCTTCCGTAGGCGGTCCCCAGCCAGATGCCCGTAGTGCAGCGGAAGATCCGCTTGCGGGGCTCGTCGCCATAGAGCGTGACTTCGATCTCGTCGAGTTCGTACGCGTCATCCCGGGTGGCGCTTCGGCTCGATTGCTTGCGCAAGTAGAGGCGATCGATGCCCTCGAATCCGACGTAGAAGTAGGCAGGATCATTCCAATCGGCGTGGGCCATCTTCGGCCGCTTGGAGCCTGCCGTGGCCTCCTCGTCCCACACCTTGCCGAGGCAGTACTTCACCCGCGAGCGGCGCTCGAAATCATCGAACCAGGCCACGTCGAGGGGAAACTCCCGTCCGCCGGCGGTTCCGGAGACACCCAGGTAGAGCGCGTCATTCGTTCCGGCTTCCCGTGCGGTTCCGGTGTTCAGCTGGATCACGATGCCTCGAAGCGTCACGTTGGATCTCCTCTGAGTCGGTTAGTATACCGCCTCGAGGAGGATCCATGGCCAAGATCATCGGGAACATCGAGCCGGAAGACGACTACATGCACGAACTCGGCCCCGAGCCGAACTTCAACGAGAGCGCATACTACAACTTCTTCGATCACGAGAAATCGCTGGGTGGTTGGTTCCGGCTCGGAAACCGGGCCAACGAAGGCAACGCCGAGATGACGGTCTGCCTCTACCTTCCCGACGGACGGGTGCTCTTCACCTTTCGCCGCGCGCCGATCGACGGCAACGATGCCTTCGACGCGGGCGGGCTTGCCTTCGAGGTTCTGGAACCGACGGAGCGCCATCGCACGACGTTCCAGGGGAAAGTCGTGGAGCTCGCCGAGCCCCGGGACATGGCCGAACCCCGCCGCGCCTTCAAGGACAACCCCAAGAAGGAAATCGCGTTCGATCTCACTCATGAGGCAGTCGGGCCGCTCTATGGCAGCAAGGCCACGAAGAAGGAACACGAACGTGATGCGGAGGAATCCTTCGCCAAGGCCCATTTCGAGCAGCACATGCACGTGACCGGCTCGCTCGAGTTCGACGGAGAGACAATCGACATCGATGGCTACGGCCTGCGCGATCACTCGTGGGGCCCGCGCTACTGGCAGGCCATCCATTCCTACGAGTGGCTCACGCTCAACTTCGGGCCGGATCTCGGCGCCATGGTCTCGGTGATCCAACGAGATGCGGAGGGCAAGGAGCGAACCGCGGGTGGCGTGCTCGTGCGCGGCGACACGATGGAGCGACTCGTGGATGCCAGCATCGAAGCCGAATACGAAGAGAACGGCCTCTACCACAAACAGGTGACGGCAAAGGTCAAAACCGAAAGCGGAGAGGAGCTCACGATCGAGGGAAAGGTCGATGGCTTCATCCCCCTCCGAAACCGACGCGAGGGCATGACGACGCATATCGGTGAGGGCATGACAACCTGGACCCTCGGCGATCGAACGGGCCACGGATTGTCCGAGTTCCTTCGGCAAGTCGACTCTTGAACTCAGATCGACCGGTGGATTCCGCTCGGCGCGTCGCTACGTGCGCCATCCTTCCGTTTCTGGCCTGCCTGCTGCTGGCAACGCACGCGTCCGGCCAGAACGTGCGCCTCAAAATCCAATCGGCCTGGAGCCGGAACATGCCGGTGCTGGGCGAAACGATCCGCAACTTCGAAGCTCGCATGAACGCCATGGAAGGCCACGGAATCCGCTTGCGGGTCTACGATGCCAACAAGCTCGTCCCCACCCTCCAGATCATGGACGCCGTTTCCTCGGGTAAGGTCGATGCCGGCTTCGCCTTTCCTGGCTACTGGATGGGAAAGCTACCGGCCGCGGCGGTCTTCGGTGCCGTCCCCTTCGGACCGGAAGCACCCGAGTACCTGGCATGGTTGCATGAAGGCGGGGGCCTCGCCTTATGGGAGGAGATCTACGGCAAGCTCGGTGTCGTACCGATCCCCTGCGGCGTGATCCCGCCGGAAGCCTCGGGTTGGTTCCGCGAACCGATCGAAAGCCCGGCCGACCTCCATGGCCTGAAGATTCGTTATGCGGGGCTCGGCGGGAAGGCGATGGAAAAGCTCGGAGCCTCGATCACGATGCTCGCGGCCGGCGACATCTTCCTTTCTCTGGAACGGGGCGTTCTCGATGCCACCGAATACTCGATGCCCGCCGTCGACAAACCCCTGGGCTTCTACAAGGTGGCCAAGCACTACTATTTTCCGGGTTGGCACCAGCCGTCCTCGATCATGGAACTGGTGGTGAATGCGAAGAGCTGGGCGAAGCTCTCGGAGGCGCAGCAGGCCGCCGTTCGGACCTCATGCGACGCCTCGACCCTTTGGAGCATGACCCGCGGCCTGGCCGTCCAGGGGGAGGCCCTCGCCTTCTTCGAGCAAGAGGGGGTGACCATCCACAACTGGTCTCCGGAAATGATGGCGCAATTCAGATCCGCAGCTGGGGAAGTCATGAAGGAAGCCAGCGCGGCTGACCCGGACTTCAAGCGGGCATGGGATTCGCTCCAGGCCTTTCGCGCCAGCTACCAGCCCTGGGCCTCGATCGCGACACCCGAGGACTAGGCTTGCGCAGCAACCTTCGGTTGTTTGCCGACAGCGTCTCGAACCTGTCGAATGCGGTAGGTAAGGCGGCCTCCTGGCTCTATCCGGTCCTCGTCGTCGTGATGATCATCAACGTGGCACTTCGCTACGGGCTCGGCCGCGGCTTCATCGAACTGGAAGAGCTTCAGTGGCATCTGTTCGCAGCCGCTTTCCTGCTCGGCTTCGCCTACACCTACGTGGCCGATGAGCATGTGCGGGCAGACATCCTCGCGGCACGTCTCACGCCCCGCGCACGCGCTTGGATCGAGTTGCTCGGCTGCCTGCTGCTGCTCTTCCCCTTTGCACTGATCGTCACCTTCTACGCATTCGACTTCTTCCTCCAATCGTTCCAATTGGGCGAGCGTTCGGAGATGCCGAGCGGCCTGCCCTACCGCTGGATCATCAAGGGCGTGCTCTTCCTGGCCCTCGCCCTGCTGAGCCTGCAATCCCTCGGCACGGCGGCCAGACAAGCGCTCGTGTTGTGGCCTGAGCGCGAGGAACGCTGAGCCCCGTGGAAGGTGACCTGAACGTCCTCTTCGTGGGCCTGATGTTCGCGACGTTCGTCGCCCTCTTGCTCTCGGGGTACCCGGTGGCGTGGGTACTCGCGGGAACCGGCGTGATCTTCGCGTTGGGCGGGGAAATCCTGAACAACCACGGCTTCCTGGTCGATGCGGATCTCTCGACGCTGGGCCTGGTCGTGAACCGCATCTACGGAACGATGTCGAACTACGGGCTCGTACCGCTCCCACTCTTCGTCTTCATGGGTCATATGCTCGACCGAAGCGGGATCGCGGCCGACCTGCTGCGCGCCATGCAGGCACTGATGGGCCGCCTGGCAGGCGGGCTGGCACTCGCGGTCACTCTCCTGGGTGTCGTCCTGGCAGCGTCTACCGGAATCATCGGCGCTTCCGTGGCCCTGCTCGGCACCCTGGCGCTGCCGGCCATGCTCGACGACGGCTACCAGCCGGAACTTGCGGTCGGCACGGTGGCCGCCGCCGGCTGCCTGGGCATCCTCATCCCGCCGAGCATCATGCTCGTCCTGATGAGCGATCCGATGCAGCTCTCCGTCGGCGATCTCTTCCTCGGTGCGGTCTTCCCCGGCCTGCTGCTGGCCGGGCTCTATCTCGCGTACCTGACCCTCCGCTGCCGGCTTCAGCCGCATCTTGCACCGCCCCACGCCGGAAGCGCTGGCCGGGCTGCGCTGAATGATGTGATCCGTGCCCTCCTCCCGCCCCTGGGGCTGATCATCGCCGTCCTCGGCTCGATCTTCTTTGGCATCGTATCCCCCTCGGAAGCGGCTGGCGTCGGTGCGCTCGGCGCGACCCTGCTCGCCTTCGCACGCCGGCGCCTGGACCGGAGAATCGTCCGCGATGTGTCGCAGGCAACAGCGCGCACCACGTCCTTCATCTTTGCCATCTTCCTCGGCGCCACCTGCTTCTCCGTAGTGCTTCGGGAACTCGGCGGTGACGAGGTGATCGAAAGCGCGATCACCGCCCTGCCCTTCGGCCCGACCGGCATCGTCGTCTGCTTGATGGGCCTGGTCTTCCTGCTGGGCTTCTTCCTCGACTGGATCGAAATCACCTTGATCGTGCTGCCCCTGATGGAGCCTGTGACCCTGGCACTCGGGATCGACAAGCTCTGGTTCACCATGCTCGTCGCGGTCTGTTTGCAGACCTCGTTCCTGACCCCTCCCGTTGGCTTCGCTCTCTTCTACCTGAAGGGCGTGGCGCCACCAGGAATCGAACTGGGCCATATCTACCGCGGGGTCGTGCCGTTCGTCTTGCTCCAGCTCCTCGGGCTGGCAGCTCTCTTCGTATGGCCGGGGCTCGTCACATGGCTGCCCGGAGTGGCCTTCTAGAGCGAGAGCGGGGACGTTCTTTCCGCTGTTTCCGTTACGGAGGAACCCGCTCTGCGGGTTCCTCCGTAACGGAAACAGCGGAAAGAACGTCCCCGCTCTCGCTCTAACCCTTGCTTCGAAAGAACGCGAGGTGCACGAAGGGAACGAAGAACGCGTAGTAGAGCTGATTCGGCACCAATCGGATGGCCCATCCCTCGTCGAGGCCGGCCAGGATCATCACGTCGGCAGCGGCCCAGAGCGCGTAGTAGGCAACGACATAGCCCAATACGATGCGCAGGAAGGTGGACCGCTCGCCGCCCTCACCGAGCCGGGCGGGCACGACCCTGCGCGCGAGGACGAGCGCGACGACCACGAACGAACTCTCGTGGAGGAGCCAGAGGACCTGGCCCGGAACGCCACCCGTGGCGCGATCGAGTGCCGCGTTGCCGAAGCCTGCGACCAGCGGCACCAGCGCAGTCAAAGCTGCCGCACGCCCCGCGGTGCGAGCAAGACCGTCGGCCGGAGCCAATAGATGGAGAACGAGCCAGTAGACCCGGAAATCTCCCAACAATACGAACGAAAGCCCGAGCGCCGTACTCGCCGTCGGATGGTCGACTGCTTTGGCCAGGGGCCCCGTCGCAATCGGATCGAGCATGGTCTCGACCGCGAAGAGCAGGAGCCAGCCCGAAACGAAGCGCGCCTCGCCTGGAACGGCACCGCCTCGGGGTGCCTGGGTCGCGGCGCGCATCGCCAGGTAGGCGAAGGGCACGACCAGCAGAGCCCAGGGCCATTGCCAGCTGGCGTAGTAGAACGCGTTCCAATCAAACGCGTCCAAGCTTGCTCCCCGTGGCGCGAGGCCGCTCCGGCAGCGAAGAGACTCGCTTGCGCTTGCGGAACCTCCCGAGCCCGTCGATCAGCGGGTTCATCCAGCCCGTCACGACACAAAAATGCGTCTGATGTCCGCCCCGGTGGTGGAGGGCGTGATGCGCAGGTGAGAGCAGGAGTCGATGCCGCTGCAGCCATGAGAGGGGTGCGGGCACCCGTGCCAGATGTGACCAACGATGAATCGGATTGCTGAGCAGTCCGGCCGTGGCGAAAGCGCCCAGGAATGCCAGACCGAAGCTTGCACCGGCGGAGCCGCCGAACGTCGGCGCGAACCAGACCATCAACGCCAGCACAGGCAAGAGCAGGAGCGCGTTGTTCCCGGTCACTTCCAGGACGCCGTGGCGGGTGATCGCGGCGGGATCCTCGTGATGCTCCCGGAAGGGCTGGATCAACATCCCCCCGATCCATGGCGTGCTTTCCTCGAAGCATCGATCGCCGATCCAGTGAACGACACCGGTTGCGAGATCCGCAGCGGCGATCCCAGCCACTGCACCAAACGCGATCCAGCCGATGGCTCCTGCGGAAGGCGAGCCCAGGCGGGTCGCCACCCAACCCGAGGCCAGCGCGAACGCCGTCAGGGAGATGGCGTCGAAGATGACGAGCCGGCGGCTTCGCACACGGCCATGGTAGACCGGCACCAACGACGACGCCCCCCGTCCGGAAGGACGAGGGGCGTAGAGATCTCGCGCGAACTCATGGCTCGCAGTGCGGAACGCTGAGCTAGAAGCTCACGCTCTCTCCGCCGAGCTGCCGGGTGAAGTAGTTCACCTCGACCACCTTGCCCGACGAGCCGCTGAAATAGACGTCGCAGGTGTAGGCCTGGCCCTTGGACGCGCCAGCGCCGGCACCGATGAACGGGATCGGAATCGGAAGGCCCACGCCCGTGTTCTGGACGTACTCGAAATGCCAATGCTCCCGGCCGCCGGACTTGCCGGTCGCGCGGGGCTCGGCCTCGAGAACCTCCAGGACCTTGTCCTTGCTCATCCCCTTCTTGAGGTTGGCAGCGTTGTCGTAGTTGAACTTGTTGCCCGAGCGCGAAAGGCCCAGGCTTGCGCAGCCAAGGGTCAGGGTGAAAGCAAGAATGGAGATCAGGGCGACCCCACGGTTCATGGTCATGGCCGAAGCCTCCTTGAAGGAATGGCGGGTGGAATTCCGGTCCTATCGGGTGTCTGCTCGGAGAGCTTGAAGCGAGGCGCAACTCCCGGTGGAACCCATCAGAATCATTCCAAATTTTTCGCCCGGGGCAAACCCCGAGGAGCCTCCCCGGGTGAATCGAAGTGGCCGTGCCGGCCGGCGCCTTCCCGGAAGCGGGTGGCGCCCTCCTGCGTCTCCCCGCTTCGTATGACCTCGATGCCCAGCTCGTACTCGCCCAGCAGGCCATCCGGAACCGCCCGATCCCATTGCTGAATCGCCGAGAGTCGATCGGCACGCATGCAGCGCTGGGGAAATGCCGCGATCTCCCGGGCCAGGCTCTCCGCCTCAGAGCGGGCCGTGCCATCGGGCACCCGCCGATCGGCGAGGCCCATGGCGAGCGCCTCCGCCGCCCCCACGGGCCGCCCCGTGAGGATCATGTCCATAGCGCGTCCGTGGCCCACGATGCGAGGCAACCGCACGGTGCCGCCGTCCACCAGCGGAACACCCCAACGGCGACAGAACACCCCGAAGGTCGCGCTCTCCTCGACGACTCGAAGATCACACCACACCGCAAGCTCGAGCCCGCCCGCAACCGCATGGCCTGCGACCGCGGCGATCACCGGCTTCGTGAGCGCCATGCGTGTCGGCCCCATCGGCCCATCGCCCTGCTCCGCAACGCGATTCGCGCGGCCCTCGGCTTCCGAGACGGCCTTCAGATCGGCTCCCGCACAGAACGTGCCGTGCTCGCCGTACAAGATGGCCACTCGAGCCTGCTCGTCGGCTTCGAAATCGCGAAACGCTTCGGCCAACGCCTCGGCGTGCTCACGATCCACCGCATTGCGACGTTCCGGCCGATCGATCACGACCGTAAAGATCTCAGCGTCCCGCTCCGTCCGTATGGCCATCAGCCGGTTGCCTCCCGCGGGCTTCCGCGAGCCACCCTCACGCGAGTAATGCGGCTTCCAGAAACTCCGACGACGGTCACGGTAAAGCCCTCGAGATCGGCGCGGTCGCCCTGCTTCGGAGCATGACCGAGCGTATTGAAGACCAGACCGCCTAACGAATCGCCTCGTTCGGCGGGCACATCCCAGCCCGTCTCCCGATTGAAATCGAGCACTTTCACCCGTCCCAGCGCCTCGAAGGCTTCGCCGCCGACCTCCCGGATCGTCTGAAGCTCCTCCCGATCGAACTCGTCGCGAATCTCTCCGACGATCTCCTCGAGGATGTCCTCCGCCGTGCAAAGGCCGAGTGTCACGCCGAATTCATCCTTCACGAGTGCCATGTGCATGAAACTGCGCTGCATCTCCTGGAGCAGCCTCAGGATCGGTTTTCGTTCCGGCACGCGAAGCACCGGCTTCAGGATATTTGCGACGTCCGTTCCGCCCTGGCGCACCAACTCGATCAGATCTTTCAGGTGCACCATGCCAGCCACGTCGTCGATGTCTCCCGTGTAGATCGGAACCCGCGTGTATCGCTCCTCGAGCACGCTTTCGAGCAATTCCACAGGCGGGATCGAGACAGGGAAAGCGATGATCTCGGTACGGGGCACCATGATCTCTTCCACCGTCATGTTGGCGGCACCCGCCGTGGCACCGATGATCGCCAGCGGCGTCCCTTCGGGCTTGCCGTTCGCGTTGGCGCGCGCGATCCGCAAGACGGCCTCGGTCGCCGCGGCGGTATCGCTTCCTTCTTGTTGCCCGCCGACGCGCCGGACCACAGGCTCCACGAGACGATCGAAGACGACGTGCACGGGCCGCAGCACTTGATGCAGCACGTAGATCGGAAGAGCCACGGCAAACCCGATCCTTCGCGGGTGGCTGGCGGCCGCCGCTTTCGGCAGGACCTCGCAGAAGACCAGCACCAGCATCGTCATGACGACCGTGGAGACGAGAATCCCCGTTCCCTCTCCGAGGGCGTGGATCGCCAACACGGAGGCGGCACTGGCGGCCAGGATGTTGACCATGTTGTTGCCGAGAAGAATGGTGACGAGGAGGCGAGACGTGTGATCCAGGAGATCCCTCGCGGCCAGGGCGGCCGGGCCTCGCAAGGCCTTCACTTCCTCATCCAGGTCATGAGGCGCAAGCCTCAGCAGCGCGGTCTCGCTGCCGGAGAAGAACGCCGAGAGCAACAGACATACCACGATCACGATCACCAACGACAATGCGTCCACGGGACCTCCATGGGCCAGGGCGCGTAGTTCATCCTACGCAAGCGGCCAACGCACGAAAAACGGCATCGCAAGGGGGCCGGTTCGACCAGAGTGCTGGAAACCGGGACCGAAGGGTCTTTGGGGGCGACGCGTTCATCGACCCTTAGAGGCTAGGGCGCCTCCCCATGCCGGGCAAACCCCGCGAGTTCACTAGCAGGCTGCGGAAAAACCCCTCCCGTCGCCTGGCACGCGTCTTTTCGGCCCACTCTTCGTTGCGAAAGCTTGCTGGGGCTCGCCCCAGCTGCGCTTCCGCGCCTCGATTGGACCGAAACTCCACGCACCCGGCTCGGTCCGGAGTTCTTCCGCAGCCTGCTAGTCCCTTGTATCGACCAAAGGCGGAAGTGTTGTCATGCTAAGCACTGCGTCCCCCGCAGCCAATCGGTTCTCGCCGTGTCGCGGGCCGATTCATGGGGCCCGTATGTCGAAGAAGCGGTATCGGATTGACTTGAC
>JAAETT010000449.1 GCA_024228115.1 bacterium | reverse complement strand
TTGCTCGAGCCCGGAGCTAACTGGTTTTGAAGCCAGCTCACATTTGATTGGACGAGGAAGGGAACCGACGAGTTTCTGGGACACGGAGCCGAAGCAAGGCTCCGAACAAGATCCCCAATAGGTGTTTGGTGCAGGCTCCAGGGCCTGGAACCCGAAGAGAGAAATGAAAGTCGGAGACGAGGGAGGATTGACGCGCCCAAGAACAACGCTGCTCCAAGAGGGCGGGCGTCAGGGGACGTCAATGCCTATTGACAACCGGGGGCCTGATAGGGGTTATGCGGCGGTTCGCGACGACCTTCCCGGGCCGTGACCGCAGGCCTCGATGGATGCGTAGTGGCGCAGTGTTGCACTTCAAGCGTGAAGCCAGACGGCGTGCTAGCCGCACCCTAGAATCCTATCGGACGACACCAGCCCGTCCCAGATACGTAGCGGTAGTCGGAGTCCTCGCAGCTCCCGGAACTTCCTGTCATGCAGGGCGCCACCACGTCAGGAGTGACGACACTCGCACGCTTCCATCCGTCGAGGGCCGCGGCACAGCTGAAGTCTTCTGGGAGCAAGAATTCTGCCTCATGGACTTCTCGAACCTCGCAGCCAACCGATAGTGCGAATAGAAGTCCCAGTCCGATGAGACAAGCCATCGAAACACGAATTGATTCTGACATTCGTCGCACTCAGCAAAGCTCCTCGCGCATGTCGCATAACGGACCGGCGACAAGCGGCGTTGAATAGCGCCACCGACTCTGCCGAGCCTGAAAAGGTGTAGAGTCGGAGTGTGGCGCAGTAGTGTAGAAGAAGCCCATCTGTTTCTGGCGCTTTCGTTTGCCGGTGCCTCACTCGCTTCTTCGTGCCCTGTTTCCACACCCCGCTCATCAAACCGGATGTGCGGAACTACGCATCCGGCTTTCGGGCAAGGACTCACGCGTTTGCCCACGGAAATCCGCGCGTCCGCGCACCGAGCCGGACCAGGCCAGCTCGTCGTACAGGAATGTGAAGGAATATCGCGTCGTTCCCCTTCCCCGCACCTTGTGCTTGTGGTGCAACCACGTACGAAGCCTGTATCGGGTGTGGACATCCACGATCCCGTAGGCCGCGCTCACCGGACCGAGATAGAAGTAGTTGGACCAGCCCACCAGAAGCCGGTTGATCCGTTCCACTCGTGCCTTGACAAGTAACATGAGCCAGAACGCAGCTTGAACTCCCTATCTTCGCGAGTTCACCTGGCTCTCCGAGGAGGATAGTCATGATGACGACAGAGGATGACCGAGGGGAGCTGCGGTTTCACGCACCATGCCGTCACTGGCGGGCCCAGTGCAACCGACCTACCCGCCTCAGCCAAGCCGACTATTGGCTCGGCCCAGGAAAGAAGATGTTCGTCCTTCGCTGGTAGTCAGCATATTCCGGCCGCTTTTGGACTGAGTAGAACTCCGATGGCTTCGCGCCGGTCAAGTGTAAGCGGCCGGATATCGCCGTTCTTCCCGGGCTCGCCGGCGAGATGTAGACCCACCGCATGACAATCCGGGAGGAGGCGGCATGCGGGTGCAAGCGAACGGGAAGGTGAGGCGGTCGAGCGAGGAGTGGCGGGAGATT
>JAAETT010000448.1 GCA_024228115.1 bacterium | reverse complement strand
CGTGATGAGTTACGTGGACGGACACAACGATGATCCCACTCCCTTCGTCTGGTCCAAGACAGCAGAAGAGATCATCGAAAAGGTTGGCAGAGCCAGGCGCGCGCTGGATAATGCCCCAACAGCGTGAATCACATCACTAGGCTCGAGCCCCTACGAGGAAGTCGTCACTTTCCTTCTGGATGCGCCCGGAGTCGACCCCCAACCGGAGTATTCGTAGCCGAGGCGCAGGCCGCCCAACAACGGCTCGCAGCTGGCGGTCCACAGCTCGGGCGCAGCGAGCTGTGGTACCTTCTGGCATCAAACATCGAGGCTTCGGCGAAGTTCGCAGGCGCTGTGGCTCGCAGCTGAAGCCTGATCGGTTGGGCGGCGGACCCTGCCTGCGAACGTCTTGATCCTGGGGTGCGGTCGAAGCGGAACGCCGATCTGATAGAGCCAATGGCATCACGCAAGAACCCGAAGAAGCGTGACGGGATAGTCGTCTTTTCGATCGTGAGGGATTCCTCGTGCTCGGAGTGCGGCACCGAACTCTGGAGAGGCGAGTTCCTTCGAATGGAGGGCGACCACCCTCTTTGCATGGTTTGCGCCGACCTCGGGCATCTGGTCTTCCTGCCGAGCGGGAACACGGCTCTCACCCGCCGTGCCAACAAACACTCCGCCCTTCGGGCGGTGGTCGTCCGTTTCAGCCGAGCGCGCAAGCGATATGAACGGCAGGGGATCCTCGTCGAGGAGACTGCACTCGAACAGGCGGAGCAGGAATGCCTCGCTGACGCCGACTCTCGCGAGCTGGCACGGCAACGTGCTTCGGAACGTCGAGCCTGCGAGGATGCCGAGTACGTGTCTGCCTTCGCCCGGCGGGTGGGTGAGCTCTTCCCTGGCTGCCCTCCAGACGAGCGGAATGCAATCGCACGCCACACGTGTGCGAAGTCATCGGGACGGGTGGGCCGCTCGGCATCCGCCAAGCAACTCGAGGCGGCCTCCATCGGGTTGGCCGTACAAGCGCATGTTCGCCACGTTCATACACCCTACGACGAACACTTGGCCCGGGGCCGGGATCGCCTCGAGTCTCGCGCTCAGATTGCGGGCCAGGTCGAGCAGGTCATGGACGGTTGGAAGGGCATCCCTGGTAGCGGGTCCGGAAACGGGCAGTGACGGGCCGTGGACCACGCCACCGCAGCTACCGCTGGCCGTAGACATCTTTCCTGTCACGGACCCGGATGACGCAAACGACGAGCACCGCATCGACGATGGTGTAGAGAATCCGATAGTCGCCGACGCGAATGCGGTAGTCGTCGCCGCCGCTGAGCTTTCTGACGCCGGCCGGCCGGGGCTCGGTTCGCAACGCCTGGATCGCTGCATCGACTCGGCGAAGCGTCCGCCGATCGGCCCTCGCGAGCTTGCGGAGGTCGCGTTCAGCGGCAGGGGTGAACTCGATCGAATACCGGGGCACGCGGGGCTACTCCAGGCCGAGTTCCTTGCGAAGCGACTCGTAGGGGGCACGATCGCCGCTCTCCGCGAGCGCCTCGCGGATCGCGTCGAGGTCAGCGCGATCTTCCAGTAGCTCTAGCAACTCTAGATCCTCGATCGGCACCATCGCGGCGACCTCCTTGCCATGACGAGACAGACGCACACGCTCGTGGCGATGGGCGGCTCGGTCCACGATCTCTGAGAAGTCCTCTCGGGCCTCGCTGACGGCGATAGTGGACATGGGGCTCCTGGTGGGTAGCGATTTCGTGGGCTCGATTCAGGGTAGTACAAATCGTACAATTTGTACATATTCTTGAGCGATCCGCAGGAGGCAGCTGTTTTTCACGGGAGAGAGGCCCCGCGGTCAGAGGGGCCGTATAGGGCCGTCGGCCGGCGTCGATGCACCCGATTTCCGCCGGTTGCCGGCGCTTGCAAGCCACGAGCGGCAAGTAGGCGCCGATTCTCACCTCTTCTTGCGACTGAAAATGCGGGTGTCGCCAGTTCGATTCTGGCCTGGGCCACCATCAACTCCCCGCCGTTGTTAGGTTTCTCTTCTTCGCTGCCAAGCTCGGATCGCGGGTCGAGATGTGTCACGGCTGGTTGACGCTCTCGGGGGCAGGCCCTGTGGATCTCGCGCCTGATCCTCTGGGGCACCGCCATCGCCACCCCCTCTCTGGGTAGGTAACGAGTCCCAGGAACCGGGAGATCTGATCCCTTGTGCCGCAATCGCGATGACACAATCCCTTGCGAGCACCCACATTCCTCTGGGGAAGGGGTCCAGAAGGAGCCACCCGTGCCGCTGCGATTCGTCCTGGTTCTCGCGCTCGGCCTCGCCGACCCGGCCGTTGCCGCGCCGATTCTCGACCAATCCTCCTGGCCGCCCACGGCCGAGGTCTGGACCGACGCCAATTCGTGGACCGACCAGAGTTTCACCGTGGGGCGCACCGGCCAGCTCGTGGCGATTGACGTGTGGGTTCTCCACGCCCCCGCAGAAGGTGCCACGCTGCAGCTCTCGTTCCCGAACATGGGCGATGTCGGCGTCTCCGGCCTGATACCGGGAGGGCCGACTGGCTTGGTTGCCATTGACCTGACGCCCTTCGGCTTCCAAGTGGTGGCAGGCGACTTGATGCAGTTCAAGTTCAACCTCGTCGGAGACTCCGATCTACTGGGGCTTGGTGCGACCGACGGCGTGTACGCCGCCGGAGATGCGACGTGGACCTGCGGGCTTGCCCTCAGCTGCATCAACCCGGCGGGCCCGGGTGAGCCGCTTCTCCGTCCGGGTACGTTGCCCCTAGCGCCCCTCGACATTGCTTTCCGGACCTACGTTTCCGTCCCCGAGCCGACGACGCATGCCCTATTCGCCTTGGGCCTTGGAGCTCTCGCCGCTCTTCGAAGAAGCCCAGATTGAGAAGGAGACGTGTCTCCAGGAGCCGCGCCACGTTGATCGAGATGGGCCGGGATCCTCCCTTGCCGAGAGTTGCCGTCATCGGTCCCACCGGATCAGGAGCCTCTTGAATGGAAGGCCGTGGGTCTTCCCCAACCAGGCGATCATTTCGCGCCGATCCGGAAATCCATCTTCGCGAGTTACGAACTGAAGCTCTGCGATGGCGAGCTTCAGTCGCCCTCCGCGGCGGCCTATCAGGTAGACATGCGGGTCGGTGACAGAGGTGTCCGGCCAGATCCCCAAGTGCAACGGAGAAACACAGCCGCATGGAGCCACTCACTCTCGATTCCGAACTCCTTGAGGCGAGCCAGCTTCATCACCGTCGGCAGCCCGATGTCAGATTCCGTAGCCTTCTTCCATGGGCGATTTCGAATACGACACAAGACTTACCCCCGTGCCGGGCTCGCAGGGGCACTACCGCACCGCGCTGTCCGAGGATTGGAGGATCTGGGGGCCGAACGGCGGCAAGCTAGCCCTGATCCGAGAATAGTCTCACGCTGAGCAGTGTAGTCCGGAGGCGAAGCGGAGGTCGGATCAGGCGGCGAGGCGTTGGATCGCTCGTTCGCAGCGCCGAATCCTGGATCGAGCCGTCGAGGAGACGGCGAAGCGGAGCTGGGGTCGTCCACTGGGCCGAGCGATGCGGACGGGCTGCTGGATGAGTTCGAAGCGCAGCGTGGAGAGCGACTGGAAGACGTAGGCGAAGGTTCGCTTGCGAGTCCGCGGGCGCTTGGCGGCACCCGTGGTGATCTGGAAGCTTCGG
>JAAETT010000447.1 GCA_024228115.1 bacterium | reverse complement strand
TCAACCACCGGCGGATTCTCGAGCCGATTGGGAATATCCCGCCGGCAGAGTTCGAAGCGATGTACGATCAACAGCAGGAAGCGACCGCCACAGGGGCGGTGCTCAACTAACTGGGTCTCCGGAGAACCCGGGGCGGTTCACAGTCCTTTCTTGACCCCATCCTCAACATCGAGAACCGAGTAGGCCGAGTCATCGCACGCCTCCATCACGAATGTGAGCGGGTGGCGAAGGCCTTCAGCTAGCCCGGTTTCTTCCCAAACCTCGTCTACGATTTTCTTTTCGGACTGAAAGAACCCGTGCTTCTTGCTTGCGACATGATCCTCTCTCGTTGATCCGGAGGCCGTCGGGTATTTCATGACTGCAGCGAGAGTTGCACAGGTCAAGTTGAGACCGAACTCATCGTTCACAACCTGCAGTCGAGTAAGAAGACGAAATGTCTGAGCGTTTCCCTCGAAGCTCAGGAAGTCACTTCGCATCTCATCGGAGAGTCCACATCCGTCGAAAAACAAATCTTCCGCGTTGTCTCGCACCCAGCCCTGTATTGCTGCCTCACCCTGATGACCAAAAGGGGGATTCCCTAGCCTGAACTATGCACGAAAGTTGGCTGAGAAGCTGGCTTTCCAATGTTTCAGCGTGCCGCGCGGCGATTGACGCTGACGGATCTCGTTTTGGGTGGTCGATGCCCATTCCGTGGCGCGAATGCGGAGTGTGCTTC
>JAAETT010000446.1 GCA_024228115.1 bacterium | reverse complement strand
TCAACCACCGGCGGATTCTCGAGCCGATTGGGAATATCCCGCCGGCAGAGTTCGAAGCGATGTACGATCAACAGCAGGAAGCGACCGCCACAGGGGCGGTGCTCAACTAACTGGGTCTCCGGAGAACCCGGGGCGGTTCACTCAGTTTTCTCCGCGTGGGGTGGGGGATAAGGGGGTAAAGGGGGGTTAAGTCCCGCCGAGCGACCCTCCAGCGGCACCAGAGGTCCCCCAGGGGTCATAGAATGTTACTTGCATACCTCTACGATGGTAGTTATTTTCTTTTATCTTGAGGTATTCCAAATGATATTCTCCACACCCAAGCTGACCCAAGAAGAAGATGAAGTCCTTGGAAAGGTCCGCGATCTGTGGTCACAGCTGCGCTTCATCCTGAAGAGCGGGCCCCATCGCTGGACCGGCTTTCTTCGCAGGTCCGCCTTGGCCCGAGGAATCCGCGGTTCCAATAGCATCGAGGGCCACAACGTCTCGGATGATGACGCGCTCGCGGCTGTTGACCAAGATGACCCGTTCGAGGCGGAGGTAGCTGACTGGCGAGCCGTAACCGGCTACCGGAACGCGATGACCTATGTCCTCCGAGTCGCCGACGATCCGCACACGACCATCGACGCGAGCCTGATCCGATCACTCCACTTCATGATGATCGGCCACGACATAGAGAAGCTCCCCGGAAGCTGGAGGCCTGGGGCGATCTTTGTCCGGAAGGAGGAAACGGGCGATGTAGTCTACGAGGGTCCGCCCGCTGAACTGGTGCCCGGCCTGATCGGCGAACTACTCGACTCCATTGCCTCCGACTCTCATTCCTCTTGGCTAGTCGAGGCTGCGATGGCGCACCTCAACCTGGCCATGATCCACCCATTCAAGGACGGTAACGGTCGTATGGCGAGGTGTCTCCAGACGCTTGTCATGGCGCGTGTAGGCGTCTACGACCCGATTTTCTGTTCAGTTGAAGAGTACCTTGGCCGGAACACTCCCGACTACTACGCAGTTCTGGAGGAGGTAGGCCAAGGCCGTTGGCAACCTTCACGAAGCGCCCATCCATGGATTCGCTTTATGTTGACAGCTCACTTCAGGCAAGCCACGACGTTTCTCCGGCGGCAGCAAGAAGTGTCAGGAGTCTGGGGTGATATCGAAGAGCTCCTAGCGGCGGAGAAGCTGCCGGACCGTGCCACAGCCTCGCTAGTGGAAGCCGCTTTCGGCCATCGGATTCGCAACAACCGCTACTGCGACCATGCGGACGTTCCCTCGCAAACGGCAAGCCGCGACCTCAAGGCGCTCGTCAAGAATGGGCTCCTTGAGCCGATTGGTGTGCGACGGGGGCGGCGCTATCAAGCAGGGGAGAAAGTTCGCGAGATCCGAAACCGCCACCGCTTCAAGAAGCCGGTCCCCACTCCCTTCGAGTGAGACCACGCCCGAGAACGAAAGATCCGAGACGCAGCATCGGACGCAGCGGTCACCCTCGAACGCTTCGCTGCAGCCTAACCCGAATAATTCATGAAGAAGTCGCGTTCCTGAATTGAAGAAGGCCCCAGTTGCGGTAGAAACGTGTTGCGACACGCGTTTCCCCTCAACAAGGGCCCCTTCATGAAGCCGGATACTACCGCACAGACTGTCACCT
>JAAETT010000445.1 GCA_024228115.1 bacterium | reverse complement strand
TAGCCTTGACTTTCTCGAGTCTATCGTAGAGCTCCTCAGGCGTAGCCTGGGCCATGCCGATGGTGGGTCCCTCTTGTGTTCGACGCATGATGTCGTCAACTGCCTCGTTGACGGTCAACATGTCTACTGCTTCAAGATGACCAATCTGAACATCTCGGTCCAGAATGATGTCCTCCTTCGTTGGATTAGTAATCGTGACCTTGATCATCTTCCGTGGCTGCAATCTTACGATCGCATCGACCATGGTCAAGCCTCGTTTCGCGAATTCCTTGTTCAGTACCATTAAAGCATCTGTTTGCGGCCGACCACCTCGCACTCGCAAGCGCAAGGTAGTGGATCCCTCTGCAGGGAAGGAGGTACTGCGTCCTCGGGTACATACCCTTTGACGGGTAGTTCCTAAGAGACCAGCATCCTCTGCAAACTTCACGTGCTTCCGTTTCTTCAAACATGGCGCCGATCCTGCGTAGGAGCTTTTCAGCTCAGTCCGAGTAATTGGAGCGTCGCTGCTCACAGTTACCCATTCCTCCGCATCCGGCGGAACGGTTTCTCCGCGATATACAGCGGCTCCACCCAGTGCAGTAACTTGTGCCGATGCAGTTCGTTCTTCCTCGTTACAGAGCGCGTACTTTATTGGTCCGTAGGTCGGACGGAGTTCGTATTCTTGTTTAATTCGAAGTTCAATCCCCAGGGCTTTAATAGCCGGGATGCCCAACAGCACATCGAAAGTGTTCGATGGATCGATATTCACAGGCCCGCAGATTTCGCGTCCGCAGGTTCGAATAATGATGTGTGCTGTGAACGGTTCCAGCTTCAACGGTTCCTCCTGAAGGCCGCGCACCACAGGTGGCTCCTTCATTTCGAACCATTGAAAGTCCGGGTGTTTCTCGTTGATTCGAAGCTTCATGTCGCTGGAGATAAGGCTTGTTTGAGCGCCTGTATCCACCACTGCCATAGCGCTGAGCCCTTCAACCTCGCATGGAACTCGAAAGTTCTCCCCATCGTAGTAGGGGAAGTACACGCGACGGTTGGTAGGAGCGCTTTGCTGAATAGCAGGTGGTCCTCCAGAAGTTCCGTGCTGATCCAGTTGTTCTAACTCTTCTGTAGTAAGAGTGAAACGATTTCCGAGCTG
>JAAETT010000444.1 GCA_024228115.1 bacterium | reverse complement strand
GGCTGACACTGTGGATGCACTGGCTGCGTTCCTCAAGTTGCCCGCTGCGTGGGGCCTGATGCAGGCAGCAGACAGTGACTTCCAGAAGGACCAGCGCACAGAGCTGTTCCGTGACCAGCTGGGTGACGCCTTGGGCCTGCTATCAGGTGGACCCGTTGAGGGGATCAAGACCACGGCCGAGATGTGGAGTGGCCAGGACCTATTCATTGGTGGTGACCTGAGCGACGTGGACCGCAACTGGGTGGACAGCGTGACTCGTCTCACCGATGTTGTAATCCCTGCCTTGGGCAAGCTCGATAGGGAGCTGGAGTACTCCGGAACTTACGAGTCCTTGGGCGTCCTTCAAGACCCAGAGCGCCCCGACCGCAACCAGGGCCGGCTACGCCTGCTCAACACCCTGCTCGGGATGACGGTCACCAAGGACTTGAACGACCCGGATCAGATCACCAGGAACATGAACGGCCTGAGCTACGAACTCGGGAGCAGCCTCGATGAGTTGAAGGGTGACCTTGAGTTGGCGGGCACACCGGCCCTACGGATAGAGGACTTTCTAGAGATGGGAGACTCCTACCGCCAGAATCAGGCATTCGAGTTCCTGCTCTACAACACCATCGCAGGCGAACCCCTGACCACCGAGCAGAAGGCGGAGCTCCAGCGCTTCGTACCCAAGGCCATCCTCGAGATGGCCGGTGTCAACCAGTCAGATTCTGAACGATCAGAGTGGAGTGTCCAGGACAAGGAGAACAAGATCCGGTCCATCACCACTGCGCTCCAG
>JAAETT010000443.1 GCA_024228115.1 bacterium | reverse complement strand
GGTCTCCGGTGTGACCCTCACGGTCACGCCCCAGAACGACGCCCCGACCGCCGCGAACGACTCGGCCTCGGTCAACGAGGGTGCGAGCGTCGTCATCGACCTCTCCGGCAACGACACGGACCCGGACAACGCCCTCGACCTCTCCTCGATCGTCATCACGAGTGCCCCGGCCAACGGCACCCTGGTCAACAACGGCGATGGCACCCTCACCTACACCCACGATGGATCCGAGACCGTCGGAGACTCCTTCTCCTACACCATCGACGATGTCTCCGGCGCTACCAGCAACGTCGCCGCCGTGACCCTCACGGTGAATCCCCAGAACGATGCCCCGACCGCTGCGAACGACTCCGCCTCGGTCAACGAGGGCGCCTCCGTCGTCATCAACCTCTCCGGCAACGACACGGACCCGGACAACGCCCTCGACCTCTCCTCGATCGTCATCACGAGTGCCCCGGCCAACGGCACCCTCGTCAACAACGGCGATGGCACCCTCACCTACACCCACGATG
>JAAETT010000442.1 GCA_024228115.1 bacterium | reverse complement strand
TATACTTGCAATCACAAAAAGGTATGATATACTGGCGGTGGATGGTGGCTAACTGAGTATCGCACCAGATGGTAGCAGTCTTATTTCCTCCAGTAAAGAATAGTTTCGCTCGAACTACCGAGCGAGTCTTCATAGCCAGACAGGCCTAGTTGCTTCGCTTCGCTGCCAGCAACGTGAGTTTTTTTCTTACAATTCTAATATTTCTACTTGACAAATAATTCTAACTATGATATGCACATACTATGAGTACTAATACACTTGCCAAACAAGCTGATAATAAAGCAATTGACGATATGATCAAAACATTGCCAGTTCAAGCAATGAAAACACCTCTGACCGTGCCAATTATCGCTAGCTTTTTAATCAAAGGCTTCAATCACCGAATGATTGCAGAAACACTAAACTGTTCCAGACCATGGGTTTCACAGTTCATTAAAGATAATGCAGAAAGCTTAGCACCACTTGTAGATAACGATAGCGGTATTGCTGCAGTGAAACATAAACATGCTGCTAACGTTGCTGTGGATAAATTAATCGAATACTTACCGGAGTCAAAACCAAAAGATATCTATACATTATCAGTGATTTCAGCTATGCAAACTGATAAAGGTAGGCTACTGTCGAATAAGTCTACTGCTAATATAAGTATAGATGACATAACGGCTTCGAGAGCAGACATACAAGCTAAGCGTGCTGCGCTCAAGTACAAACTTGATAAGCTTAAGCGTGTGCCAGTGAAGGTGGTCGATAGTGTCTCAAGTGTATAATATCTATACAGATTAACGTCCGATAATATATATTATGTTACGTTCAGCTATAAATAACAATATTTACACTATATATAAAGGTCATAGGGGTAGGGGGTGTATGTGCCATTTTAAACTCAGTAATATATATATACACCCCCCACATAGTCTGATCCTATTCTAAAGGTTTTCTAAAGAGGTAAATTATGACTAAGCGTATA
>JAAETT010000441.1 GCA_024228115.1 bacterium | reverse complement strand
CGATCGGACTGCGACTGCTTGTGACCAATCGCATCGCGAACAAAGGCGTGGTGAAGCTCCGGACTGACCCGCGACCGGATTTCCTCTCGCATCACGCGGGAAGGGCGTGCGGTCTTTTCGGCTGCTGCAACATTGGGTTTCATTCGCGATTCTCCTTCTCTAGACCAACGACTTGATCGGCACGGATCGATCCGGCCTTGGCGGGGGAGAGCCAGGGAGCGAAGGTTCGCCAGCCGAGTTCGCAGATTCGGCCTCGTCGTCCTCAAGTAACTCGTCCAGTTCTCCTGAATCGCCACGATCAGCGATCTCCTCCAGCGTTGGGATTGAAGCCGCCGGCGTCCCCAACCACTCGAAAGCCTCTCGCTCGATCGGACGGTTCTCTGGCGGCTTGATTCGGGTCCGTTCCATGAGCCTCGGATCGGCAAAGAAGCGGGCCTTCTTTGCCCAGATGGGGCGCTCCCCGGCCACGAAGATGAGCGCGTTCTCCGCCGGGATCCGGAGCGCCTCGTCGGGCGTCAAGAGAGCTCGGTGGGTCTCTTCTTCGGATGCCATCACATGGGAAAGCCAGGGGGCGAGGCGGTTGCCGGAGTACATGCGACGTGGCTTTCGGACCGTCATGACGCCGGCCATTTCCGAGAGCAGCCGCGCCGTCTCGATCTTGTTCGGCGCAAACGCCACGCGCACGTGGCAGTTCGACACGATGGATTCATGGTGCCCGTAGGCGGCGTAGAGTTGCGACAGGTCCTGAACGATAAGGAAGGCCTGGATGCCGTAGCCGGCCAGATAGGCGAGCTGAGTCTCGAAGAAATCCAACCGCCCGAGCGTTGGAAACTCGTCCATCATGAGAAGGAGCCGGTGGCGGGCGGCGCCCTCCCCTGCCCTTTCCGTCCCATCGAGGCTTTCCGTCAGCCGGCTTCCCACCTGATGGATGAGGAGCCTCATGAGGGGGCGCGTGCGGCTGACATCCGAGGGCGGGACGACGAGGTAGAGGCTCACGGGCTTCTCGTGATCCACGAGGTTCATGACCTTGAAATCACTCCGGCTCGTTTTCTCCGCCACGAGGTCGTCTCGGTAGAGGGAGAGGCATTTCACGGTGGACGAGATCACGCTGGAGCGCTCGTTCTCGCTCTTGTTCAAAAGTGCCCGCGCGGAGCCCGCAACGAGTGGATGCGTCGTCGTCGGGCAGCCGCCGCCAGCCTCCCTCCACCCTCGCTCTCCGGATGGGTCGTGCTCGTAGACCATCATTTCCTCGAGTACGGCTTCGATCGGGCGCGCCGGATCCGTGAGGAGATCGAGGCAGCCTCGGAGCGTCTTCCTTGCCCCTGCGTAGAGGACGTGGAGGATCACGGTGTAGACGCTCACTCAGAAGCGTAGAAATCTGATCATTTGGCCGGGGGGCGACGCAGCCCGCCGTTCCGGATTCCGATTCAGATCTTCCGGGTCGAAAGGTCCTTGACCCAGGGCGAACGCCCTCCCGGCTCGACCGG
>JAAETT010000440.1 GCA_024228115.1 bacterium | reverse complement strand
GAGCGAGACTCGCAAACCACCCGGCGCGCGCAAGGCTCGACCGCACGATCGGGCAACATCCAACCCTCGAAGCAGCACCCGGACGGGCCGAAAACGTGATGGAGTCGATAGGCCTCGAAGAATCCAGTCTCCACAAACTAAGCCCGCGTCCCTGCTCGGGATCTCAGCGAATCCTCCATCCGTTTATCTTGCATTACGAATCACCGCCTCCATCAACCCCCAGAATCTCCAATCTGGCCCATCAGTCGTCGGCCACGACCTCGACGGTGAGCGCCGCGAGGCCGCAACCTTCGGAAGCCTGGTAGGGCGCATCGGGTCTCCCGCACTCGCACCCAGAAAGAACCCCGCGCGCTCCTCCCCGGAAGGCCACATCTCGGGGGGAATCCGCAGCGATTCGGCGCCTGGAAGTGCCCTTGCACCTAGAAGATCGAACTCGTAGCGAACATCATCCCAGATCCATCCTGTGGGCCGATTGAAGGTGCGCTCACCACTCTTCATCGCGCGGTGGCATTGCTCGCGCCGCGCTCCTCCTGGCTCCCAAATTGCGCGCTCGCGAGTCAGAGGATCGCTTTCTTCGAGGATTCGGATGACATCGGGAACGAGGGGTATCGGGGAGACAGCGTACGACTGACGGCGCGATGGAAGTCGCCAGGCCCGAAGTAACGCGCCGAACCCGAAGCCCGCCGGAGGCGCCATCTCCGTGCGGCTCGATGTGAATGAGTAAGCTGCCGCCTGGGCATTGCTCGGCCTCTTGGGGACTCCCGAGACAAGAGGTCTCCTCGGTCGGCGTGAACCCAGGGAATGCCGCGGGCGTGAAATCCGGTCCTCGTATTGGCCCGGTCGGCAGCTCCCGCTTTCCGTAGGCCCTCCACGGCGCGGTATGCCGCTCGCAAGGCGACCGGGTGTGAATACCGAGCTCGCAGCCCGCTCCCCCTCGCACCCGGGCCATCGCACCTCCGGTGCTGCACCGGCATACGGGCGGCACCGACCCGAGGAGACCGTATTGCACGAGGTCGTCCGCGAGCAGCTCGAGAGCTTCCTGGCAAGCGCCCGCGAAGGCGATCACCCCGCGCCCCGCTTCATCGAGCAGGAGCTGCGCGCGTACCTCCGATGCGGGATCCTCGCTCACGGCTTCCTGAAGCTCCACTGCGACGCCTGCGGCCACGATCGCCTCGTG
>JAAETT010000439.1 GCA_024228115.1 bacterium | reverse complement strand
GGAGATGATCGGACTTCTTGGCATGCTTGGTCATGGTGGCGGTTCCTTCTTGGTGTAGTGACCCCCTCCGTAATACACGGAGGGTGAAGGAGCCGCCGCTCTCAAACTCTCAGAAAATCAACCGGTTCTGGGACATCCCCCGGAGCAGGGAGGCCATCCCTTCGGGGCGCGTCTGGCCTGGTTTGCCACGCTCCTGTGGGCGTTTCCGCTGCCGACCCTATGGATCACCGGTTCGATTCGTGCAGCGGCATCCTGGATCCCGTTGGGGTTGTTCCTCGATCTCGCCGGCCAGGCCACGTTCGTCTGGGACCAGACCCTGTCGATGGTCTTTCTCTTCACCGTGCCGGTGGCCGCGGTGTTGCTGCTCGGGATTCGCGACGGGTGGGCGTGGGCGGTAGTCGTCATTCTGAGCGCGGCGCCCCTGGCGAGTTGGCAGGGCGAACGGCTCAGCGAGGCTTCACAAGGGCCGTTGCCGGTCGCCTGGTCGACGATCGCCTTCACCGCAGCGATCGTCGGCGTACTCGTTCTCTTCGAGAAGCTACGCACCCGGGCCGTGGCGGAAACGGAGAGTGCCCGGCAAGCCGCGGAGGACGCATCTCGTCGCCTCGAGGAGGAGCAGGCGCGGTTTCGGGCGCTCAGTGAGGCTTCGTTCCAGACCATCGTCGAGACCGATCGCAACGGCATCGTGCTCTACGTGAATCCCCACTTCGAGTCGGTACTGGGCTATTCGCCCGATGAGATGCTGGGCCGCCATCCTGGGGAGATGCTCGCGGCGCCCCCGCTGCAGCCAGCTCCGCCCGTCGACGATCGGATGGAATCGGGCCATCGCTCCGAAATCGAAAACCGGCATCGCGATGGCCATTCCGTCTGGCAAGAAGTCGTCGCCAGCAGCTACCGAACGCCGGATGGAGAGGAGCGCTGGATCCTTGCCGGGCGTGACATCACGCGAGAGCGGGAAGAGCGCGAGCGTCTGCGTGTCGCGGAGAAGCTCGAGAGCCTCGGTGTGCTGGCTGGGGGCGTTGCCCACGATTTCAACAACCTGCTGACGGTCATCGCCGGCTACGCAGATGAACTCGATGAGGGCGTGCCGGCGAGGGAGATCCGCCGCGCCACTCAGCGGGCGGCTTCGCTCACCGGGCAGCTTCTCGCCTTCGGCCGCCAACAGGTGCTCAAGCCGCAGCGGATGACACTCGACAGGCTGGTGACCGATCTCCGTGAGATGTTGACGAGCCTGATCCGCGAGGAAGTGAGTCTCGAGCTTCGGCTCGACACCGCAGATTGTTGCGTCGAGGTCGATCCAAGCCAGATCCAACGGGTCCTGGTCAACCTGGCAAGCAACGCTCGCGACGCGATGCCCGACGGTGGCTCGCTGCGGATCGAGACGCGGAAGACGGAGGTCGAGGGGGAACAGGCCACGGCCATCGGTGTTCCGGCCGGAACCTATGCGGAGCTGACCGTTGCGGACACCGGCACCGGCATGGCCCCCGAGATCCAGGAACGCGCCTTCGAGCCCTTCTTCACGACGAAGGAAGTGGGAGAGGGCACGGGGCTCGGCCTGGCTTCGGTGTATGGCATCGTCGAGCAGAGCCACGGTGGCATCCAGTTGAGCAGCACGCCTGGCCTTGGCAGTGAGGTTGCGCTCTTCTTCCCGCGGATCGATGAAATGGTCTCTCTCGATGAGGCTGAGCAGACGAGACCTGCATCCGCGTTCGTCGCCAGAGGGCAACGGGTGCTGGTGGTGGAGGATGAAGAAAGTGTTCGGCGCCTCGTACGTGACAACTTGCGCCGGGCCGGCTTCGAAGTGCTCGAAGCGAAGGATGGCCCTGCAGCGCTTCTCGAAGCGGCCAGTGGGAGGGTCGACTTGTTGATCTCCGATGTCGTGATGCCGGAGATGCGGGGCCCGGATCTGGCGGCGCAGTTGCGGCTAGCCCAGCCGGAACTTCCCGTGTTGTTCGTGTCCGGCTATAGCGATCGACAGCTGGATCTCTCCGAGTCCGGCGACGTTCCCACGAGCTTTCTTGCCAAACCGTTTTCCTTGGCCGAGATGCGGAATGCCGTCCACGAATTGCTCGGAGAATCCGAGGAGATCAAATCGCTCGAGGGCTAGCCGGCGCGCCCATCGGGCCGCGGCCGGATGAGAACGGGTGCGAAGGCTGCGACGAACGGCAGAAAAGCCACGATCCACAAGAGCCCCGCGATCGGGATCAGGTCGTGATACAGGCTCGGCGCGATGGCGGGGATGACGACGCGGGTGAGGCCCATTGCGAAGATGGCGATGAAGCTGAAGACCGCTGCGCCTGAAGCGACCAACGGGCGCCCGGTATGACCGAGTGAGACGCGCGTCATCATGCCGAGAGTCATCGATCCCATGGCTCCCGCGGTGAATGCATGCAGAGCCAGGGATGTGAAACGGGGCACGACGGCGGAGAGGGCCGTCATCGCGAAGCCGACGACGAGCCAGGCGTACCCGAGGTACAACACCCAGAGGAGTGGCTTCGACCAGAGCCGCACGTCATGCCAGCCTGCGAGCCGAGCCGCATGGAGCGCGGCCGTGAGTCCTGCAACGACGCGAAGCACGTCGTCTGCGCCGAGCAGTCGCAGCACGCCAAGCGCCACCACTCCGGCAACGCAGAGAGCGTCCAGGGTCGGTCTCGCCAATGGCTGTGCCTCTGGAATGGCACGGTCGATGAAGAAGGGCACCACCCGGCCGCCGATGATCGTGATCACCAGCACGACCAGATCCACCGCGAGCAGTTGCCCTGCACGTCCCGTACCCGCAATGCCCAGTACCTGCAGATGGAAGAGCAGATTGGCGGTTGCCAATGCGAGGAGGATCGGAACGAAGACCAGATTGCGGGTCGTACCCTGGCGCAGCAGCGGAATGGCCAGCACGAGCGCCAACGCCGGGAGGAACGAGAGATCCAGGCCGGCAGCCCACGCCGGGGGGATGCTCGCCGGAAGGAAGGGCGCGATACGGCCTGCCAGCCAGAGCGCCGCGAGCCCGGCGAGCCGCGGGCCGGTTGGGGTAGGCAACCCCGTCCAGTTCCGGACGGACGTGAGCAGGAATCCCGCGATCACCGCGCTCACGTAGCCGAAGAGCATCTCATGGCCATGCCAGGCCATGGGGCCACCGACCGGGTCGTACAGTGTGGGGAGGCTGGTGCCGCGGAGTGCGGCCACCCAGATGCCGATCAGGAGGATGGCGGCAACGCCGGCTGCCAGAAAGAATGGACGAAAGCCCAGCGCGAACAATGCCGCGGTCAAGGAGCTCGTCTCATCGGTCGTGGGTTTCGAATCCAAGGAACTCAACCCCTCTCCGTGGAGCCGGCGACTCGCCCGTGCAGTACAGAATGGTACCGCCAACGCCCGGGCATATGAGAACTCACACTGCCGATCACGAGCGCAAGGGTCAGCAGCACGAGCCGAAGCTCCCAGGCGAAGCTGACGGCGGCGACGAGCCCCAGCTTGAAGAACGTTGCAAGGCCCCGTACCTGGACCAACCAGATCCGCGCCTGCCAGACTTCGAAGACGACCAGGGATCCGCCGCTGGCGAGGACGGCCACGAGAGCAGGTACGAGGCGTTCGGCTTCGACCCCATACACGTGGCCCCCGTAGAGCGCCCCGACAGCGATGAGATGGAGTGTGCGGAGGCTCGTACGCAGCCATCGACCACCGGGGAGCTTGCGCCCCGGTGCCTCGAACCAACGTTCGGCGCGGGTGCGCCATCCGGCTCTTCCCTGATGCACGCACGCGAGTCTAGGCATTTCCACGCCCAGGTCCGTACCGGTCGAGCTGTCTGACCTCAGGGATTCATGGAGTAGGCGCCGTCGAGGGGCTCGACATGCCGTTCCCAGACCCGGGCGTAACGATCCGGATCGTGTTCGGGTTTGCGCATCATCTCCTGACAACGGGCCATTTGTACATCGTTGCTGCTCGCCTGGCCGAAGAGCTGGAGAGCGTGCTCCGCGACGTCGCGAACCATGAACTCGAAGATCTGGTCGAGTTGGTCGGCATCGATGTCATAGATACGCGCGTTCTCGAGGATGAGCTGGGCGTAGACGACGAGTGCAAAGATTTCGCCACCCGCCATCAGGAAATCGACGTCTTTCATCTGGTCCGGCCCCGGGGGTGCCTCCTGGAGCATCTGACGGAAGGTCTCGGCCTGTTCAGCGAAGATGCGCACGTTCGGGAGGTCGACTCCCTCGAAGGCCTTCCGGTAGTCGTGGAATTGGATCTGACCGAGCCCGCGCGTACTCCCCTGGTTGAACAGGAAATCGTCATTGCGCCCATGATCCTGCCGCGGGATCTCCGGATACTCGGCCGGGTTGAAGAAGTAGTTGGGCATGAATTTCGAGATCAGCGCGATGTTGACGTGGACCGTTCCCTCGAGCTTTGGCAGTGCGCGGATGTCGATCGCTGCCTGACCGAAATACATGTCCTTCTCGAAGCCCTTTGCGGCGATCGCGTCCCAGAAGAGGTTGATGGCGGCCTCGCCCTGGGTCGTGGTCTTCATCTTCACCATCGGGTTGTAGAGCAGGTAGCGGCGATCGTCGGAAGAAGCGGCTCGCATGTAGTCGGCGGCTCGCAATGCAAATAGCTTCATCGCGACGAGTCGCGCGTGGCCTTCAACGAACATTCGCCGCACATGCGACATCTCGGTGATCCGCATTCCGTAGAGCACGCGGTTGTTGGCGTGGGTGATCGCCTCGTAGAGGGCGTGGGTGGTGATCCCGATCGAAGCCCAGCCGAGGTTGTACTTGCCGATGTTCACCGTATTCAGCGCAGCGTCCCAGGCCCCCCGGCCGCGGTGGAGGATGTCTTCCTCCCGCACTGGGTAGTCGCGCAATTCGAATTCGGATACGTAGTTCTGGCTGGCAACGACGTTCTTTACGAGGTGGTAGTTCGGATGCTTCGAATCGGCGGCGAAGAACACATACTCGTCGCCGTCTTCGAAGCGTCCGAAGGTGGAGACGATCGCGGCCTCGTTGCCGTTCCCGATGTAGTACTTACGCCCGTTTGCACGCCAACCATCACCATCGCGGGTGAGCACCATGTCGGTCGAGTAGATGTCGGCGCCGTGGGTCTTCTCGGAGAGGCCAAAAGCAAAGATGCCGCCATCCTCGAGCGCCTTCGAAGCGCGCGTTCGGAGCGCCTCGTTTTCGGTCATCCAGATCGGACCGAGGCCGAGAACCGAGACCTGCCACGTGTACCAGTACTGGAGCCCGTAGAAGCCGAGGATTTCGGCGAACTCACAGTTGCGCCACGTATCCCAGCGCACGTCGGGCGCGCCTTCGCCGGCCGGCGTGCACATCGAGGCGAAGATGCGTTCCTTGCGAACGAACTCGAGGAAGTCCGCATACCAGGGCCGGTCATAGTAATCCTCGAGGAGTTTCTGCTTTCCCTTGGCTTCGAAGAATTCGACGGTCTTGCGCATGATCTCGGCGCTGCGCTCATCGGGGTAGGCGCGCTCGAGGTTCTTCGGGTCGAGCAGGATCATGGTCTCTCCTTATGAGGCAGGGCCTCCGGGGACGGGCGGATGAGAATAACCACATCGGGTGGCTGGCGGGAAGGCCGGTCTTCGGCCGAAGGAGGCCTGCCGGAGCCGGCAGACCCACTCGACGGATCAGCGGATCCGCATCAACATGAGGCCGAGCGGAGGAAGACCGACATGAAGCAGATCGAGGAGCCGGCCAGGCAGACTCCCATCCTGGCCGAAACGGATGTATTGGTGGTTGGAGGCGGCCCGGGCGGTCTCGCTGCCGCGCTCGGTGCGGCGCGCCAGGGTGCCCGGGTGATGCTGGTCGAACGCTACGGCTGTTTCGGCGGTGTCATCGCCCAGGCGATGGTTGGCACCATCGCCTGGTACCGGACGACGGAGAAGACGGTCGATGCCGGTGGCATCGGAGTCGAGTTCGAGCAGCGCGCGAAGGCCATGAACGCCAGTCTCGAGGTGAATCACTATCAGGTGCTCGATACCGAGGTCTTCAAGTTCATCGCCGATCAGATGATTGCGGAGGCGGACATCGTGCCCCTTCTGCACACCCAGATCGTGGATGTGCTCCAGGCGGACGGTGCGATCACGGGTGTCATCACCGAGAGCAAGTCGGGCCGCCAGGCGATCCTGGCGAAGCGCGTGATCGATGCCACCGGCGACGGCGATGTGGCCGCTCGCGCGGGCGCCCCATTTCGGATCGATCCGAAGGAAGATCTCGAAGGTGCGACGGTGAACTTCGGTTGCAGCGGCATCGACCTCGACAAATTCATCACGCACATCTTGAAGAACCCGAGCTCCATCGCAGACTGGGGCGATGCCTCGGGCGAGAAGGAAACCAACGAATTCAGCACCTACATCCGCGAGCCTTTCGACAAGGCCAAGGAAGCCGGCGAGATCCCTGAAGACGTGCGGATGGAGAGCTATTGGGGAAGCTTCACCGACGCCGGTGAGATCCCGAATCTGAACGCCATCCACATGGCGGGGATCGATTCGACAGACGTCTGGGATCTGACCCGCGGCGAGATCGACGGCCGCCAGCGTGTCATGTGGGCGGTGGCCGCCCTCAAGAAGTACGCACCCGGCTTCGAGGAGGCTCGGCTGCGGACCATCGGTGCCTCGATCGGCTGCCGCGAATCGCGCAAGATCGTCGGTGAGTACGACCTCACGGAGCACGATGTCCTGAATCAGGCCGAGTTCGATGACACGATCGGCATCTTCCCCGAGTTCCTGGATGGCAATGGCATCGCGATCATGCCTTCGACCGGACGCTATTTCCAGGTGCCTTTCCGGATCACGGTCCCCAAGGACATCGAGAACCTCCTCGTCGCTGGCCGCTGCGTCGCTGGCGACAAGGTCTCCCACGCAGCGACCCGTCAGATGATGTGCTGCACGGTCACCGGCCAGGGTGCGGGCGTGGCCTCGGCCATTTCACTCGAATCCGGTGTTTCCTCCCGCGAGGTGGACATCGGCCGGGTTCAGGACGCGCTTCGCAAGCAGGGAGTTCGGCTCACCTGAGCTGGGCTCCCGGCTCACGGCAGCGAGACCGGAGTTCGAGGGAAGGGTAGGATGAGGGAATGGGGACCGGCCTGTTCGTGCCCGTCCGGGAGAATCCAATGAAGATGTTTCTGCGCCGCATCCTCCAGTTGGCAACCCTCTTGATCGTCTGTGGGCTCGTCTACGCAGGCGTTCGTTTCCTGCCCTTCGGGCTGACCGATGCGGAGCGCTACTTCGATCCGGCCGCTGATCGGCTGCTCCAGGATGACGAAATCGGACAACTTACGGAGGTGCTCAACGGGTACAAGACGCTCAGTGCCAGCGGAGATCTCTTCGAGGGTTGGAATCGGGAGCGGCGTCTCTTCTGGAAATACACGATCGCTTTCTCTTCCTACGGGATTCCGTCGGCGATGCGAATCGCGCCCGAGCGGCGTCCGGAACTCGAGCATCTGCTCTCCGTGATGATCCAGAAGATGAAATCGCGGCTCGTGTGGGGTGATTTTACGGAGATGGGGTTCGGCGAGGATCCCATCTCGTTCCAGAACATCATGTACAAGGGCCACCTGAACCTGATGTACGGCCTCTACCAGCTGACGACGGGAGACCTCCGCTACGCAGGCGAGTACACGTGGCTCACGAACCAGATCGTGGACGAGATGCGCCTTCACCACGAGGGAATCTATGAAGGCACGACTTGTGAGCCGGACCACTGGTTCGTGGAATGCAACGTCATCGGCATGCTCAGCCTTCATATCTACGACCGGCTCTTTGGCACCTCCTATGGCGAGAACGAGATCGCCTGGACGCTGGACTTCATCGAGAAGCGCATGCTCGATCCGGAGACCGGACTCTTCTACCGCCAGTACCATCCGAGCCACGACGTCGTCGATACGCGCCTGCTCGGCTACAACAACGCCTGGATCATCACCTTCTTGCGCCCAATCATTCCGGAGTGGTCAGAGCGGCTCTATCCCATCTGGAAGGATGTCTTCGTTACCGAGTTCGGCCCCTACGCGACGGTCGACGGGGAGAAGGGCGGAACGTCCGATCCGGTCGCGCTCGTGTTCGGAATGTGGGCGGCGAAGGAAATGGGTGATATCGAGCTCTATCGAAAACTCCGCAATACGACGGACAAGTTAGGCGGGCTGGCAGAAGATCCGGCGACGGGCGGGATGACCTACGAGAGCGAGGACGGAATCCTGATCAACGGCGTGATTCTGGCCACCAAGCTGCACGGGGGCTGGGACGCAGTGCTCGACCATGATTGGGGGCACCCGATCCCGGTGGCCGTCCCCGACGTCTCGGGCATGAAGTGGAGTGATCTGCTTCCCGCCGAAGTCTACGATCTGGACCCGGAGCGGCCCCTGCCGGAGCCGGTGGAAGGCAGGGATTGTCCGAATTGTCTGTGGGGGGACCCTGCGCGGATGAACGGAGGGGACGCTGCGGCGAGGCGAGTGCCACCCTCACCTTCGTCCTGAAGGCGCGAACCGGACGGCACGCGCCCGGGCCCAACCGACATGACCTGGGTTCGGATCTGAAATATGATCAGCCCTGCGATCACTCCGGGGCCGACCGCCATCGAGGCGGCGCTACCCGCCGGAGCTGAAGAAGAGGGCCATCCCATGACCGGAACAGAAGCACTCACGAAGCCCGCGCCGCAGGAAGCCGAGCATTTCGATGTCCTGATCGTTGGAGCCGGAATCTCGGGAGTCGGCGCGGCCTATCATCTTACTCAGCAATGCCCAGGCCGGAGCTTCGTCGTCCTCGAGAACCTGGAGAGCTTTGGTGGCACATGGCAGATGCACCGCTTCCCGGGAATCCGTTCCGACAGTGATCTCTACACCTTCGGCTATCGCTTCAAGCCCTGGACCGGGCCACCGATCGCGACGGCTGAAGAGATCCTCACCTACATGGGCGAGGTGATCGAAGAGAACGATCTCGATAGGCACATCCGCTACGGACACAAGATTACGACGGCCAGCTGGTCGAGCGAAGAGAATCTCTGGACGCTCGAGGCCACCCGCGCAGAGACCGGAGAGCAGGTGCGCTTTACCGCCAACTTCCTCTGGATGTGCCAGGGCTACTACAGGCACGCCACGGGCTACACGCCCGAGTGGGAAGGGATGGAGGATTTCAACGGCCAGATCGTCCATCCCCAGACCTGGCCGGAGGATCTGGACTACAAGGGGAAGAACGTCGTGGTCATCGGCTCGGGCGCGACCGCGGCAACGCTCGTGCCCGCGATCGCTGGCGACTGCGGTCATGTCACGATGCTGCAGCGTTCCCCGACCTACTTCATTCCGGGCCTCAATCAGAACGAGCTTGCGGATCAGTTGCGTGAGCTGGAGATCGACGAGACGTGGATCCACGAGATCACGCGTAGGAAGATCCTGCACGACCAGGCCGCGATCACCCGCCTGTCCTTCGAGCAGCCCGAGTTCCTGAAGAACGAGCTGATCGGAGCGGTTCGTGCGCTACTCGGCCCGGACTACGACGTCGACAAGCACTTCACGCCTTCCTATCGGCCCTGGAGGCAACGCATCGCCTTCGTACCGGACGGCGACATCTTCAAGGGGATCACTTCTGGTGCGGCTTCGGTCGTGACCGACGAGATCGATCGCTTCACCGAGAAGGGTATCCTGCTGAAATCGGGCAATACCCTGGAAGCCGACATCATCGTCACGGCGACTGGCTTCAACTTGAGCGTGCTAGGCGATATTGCATTCGCCGTCGATGGCGATCCCGTCGATTTCTCCGAGACCGTTACCTATCGCGGCATGATGTTCACCGGCATTCCGAACATGCTGTGGGTCTTCGGATACTTCCGAGCCAGTTGGACCCTACGCGTCGAACTGCTCTGTGATTTCGTCTGCCGGCTCCTCAACCACATGAAGGAGAATCGCCTCGAGAAGGTCACGCCCGTTCTCCGGGAGCAGGACAAGGACATGCCCCTCCTCCCCTGGATGGATCCGGAGAACTTCAACCCGGGCTATCTGATGCGAAGCATGCACTTGCTTCCGAAACGAGGCGACAAGCCCGAATGGCAGCACACCCAGGACTATTGGGCGGAGAAGAACGACATTCCGAACATCGAGCTCGACGACGAGGTGTTCGAGTACGAATGACGCTGTCCCAGCAGGAGCGAAGCTCGCTGGCGCCGGAGCCGCAAGGAGAGGTTTCTCTTCGAGGGGGCATGTTACGATGAGGAGGGTTGACCGTGCCCTGAGGAGCTGAACCGCTCTTCGAGCCGGTGTAAGTTATCGGGAGCGGCAAGTGGCCAAGGAGGAGGCACTGCTCTGACGATGGGTCTGGTTCTCGTTCTCTCCATCGTGATTCGCGTGTTGGCGCTGGGCTGGTCCCTCCTCCTGTTGCGGCGCACGCGCGATTGGCGCATGGGCTTTCTGGCGCTGATGATCGCGCTGATGACCACGCGCCAGGGCCTCAGCCTGACATCGCTGGTGCCGTCGGGCTCGTTCTGGCTGGAAGGCGGAGGTATGGAGCTTCCCGGGCTCGCGATGAGTGGCATGGTCCTGCTCGCCGTGGTGTTCCTGGGGCGGATGCTCGCGGATCTGGCCAGGCCCGAAGAGCGGCTGGCCGCGAGCGAGGCGCACTATCGCGTGCTTGCCCAGCAGGCGCGCGACATGATCTTCGTCATCGACCCGGAGGGCAACTATACCTACGTCAGTCCAGCGTCCGAGCGGATGGTGGGCATGATGCCGGAGGAAATGATTGGCTCCAACGCGATCGAACGGAGTCAGGATCCGGAGATTGCGCGCACGGAGCGGAGTTTGCTTGCCCGCGCGTCGGCGGGCGACCTCGATGAGATCACGTTCGAATCCGAGCTCCGCCACGTCGACGGGCGGGTGACTCCGACTGAGGTGAGCGGGTCGGCGATCCGTGTTGAGGACGGTCGGCTGATCGGCGTGCAGGGAGCGGCACGAGATATCACCGAGCGCCACCGGGCTGAGGCGGCCCTGCAAGAGAGTGAGCGAAAATACCGCGACGTGGTGGAGACGACCCACGAGCTGATCGTCCGCACCGACATCGAAGGCGTGGTCGAGTTCGTCAATCCCGCCCTCACCCGAACGCTTGGCTATGAGCCGAGCGATGTCCTCGGAAGACCGATCTTCGATTTTCTCGCTGCGGAGAATGTCGAAGACGATCGTGAGACGTTCCAGGATAGCGTCGACACGGGCGAACTTGTTTCCTTCTATGAGACCGTCGCGCTTCACAAGAGCGGGGCGCGGGTCAATTTGAGTGTGACGGTGCGACCTGTCTTCGATGAAAAGGGGACGGGCGTGGTTGGCTCGACGCTCACGGTCGCAGATATCACCGAACGGAGGATGGCCGAGGACGCGCAACGAGAGAGCGAGGAGCGCTACCGGACGCTGCTCGACAATGTCCCGCTGGCCGTGGCTGCCATCGATCGCCGGGGGCGCCTCGTCGCCGCCAATCCGCAGCTTGCGAGGTTGATCGGGGCACCTTCGGTCGAAGCCATAGTGGATCGGGTCGATGCGCTCGAGGGGCCCATTCTCCGCGGTGTGGGCCTCACCGATGTTACTCGTCGCTGCATGGACCAGGCCGAATCCGGAACCGTGGACGCGGAGTGGAGGACGAACTGGGGGTGACATGTGGACGTGCGCGTTCACTACGCACCCCACCGCAACTCAGACGGCCGGATTCTGGGCGCCCTGGCCATCATGGAGGACGTGACAGAACTCCGGGACGCGGAGAAGGAGCACCGCCGGCTCGAGGGCGCACTCCAGCAGGCCCAGAAGATGGAGGCCGTCGGCACCCTGGCAGGCGGCATCGCCCACGATTTCAACAACCTGCTGACGGGGATCTGCGGAGGGCTCGAACTCGGCCTGCTCGATGTGCCGCAGGATTCCGTCGCCGCCGAGAATCTTCGACACGCCGGCACCGCGGCGGAGCGCGCCATGGAGCTGACTCAACAGCTCCTTACCCTCAGTCGGCGGCAGGAGCCGACCATGGCTCCGACCGACGTGAACGAGGTCGTAGACCGGATCGGGCGCCTTCTGCGGCGTTCGATCCCGGAGGTCATTCAGGTTCGCACCGTACTCGGGCCGGGCATGCCCACGATCCGCGCGGATGCGGGCCAGCTGGAACAAGCCCTTCTCAACCTCGGTATCAACGCGCGCGACGCCATCGCGGACGGCCAGGGGGAAATCAGTTTCGCGACCGAGGCTGTGGAGGTGGGCGAAGCTGAGGCGCGGCTTCAGGGGAGTGTCGCGCCCGGCTCCTACATTCGGGTCACCGTGACCGATTCAGGTGTTGGCATGGCCGCGGACGTCGTCGACCGCGCCTTCGAGCCGTTCTACACGACCAAGGACCAGGGCAAGGGGACGGGGCTCGGCCTTGCCATGGTGTACACGTGCGTGAAGGCCCACGAAGGCTGGGTCGATGTGGAGAGTGCACCCGGCACCGGAACGAGCATTCGGCTCCATCTGCCGCTGATCGAGTTGGCTTCCTTGTCCCGCGCGGAAGGCGAGAAGCAAACACCGCACGGCGATGAGATCATCCTTCTCGTCGACGACCAGGAGACCGTGCTTCGCGTCGGGAGGAGAATGCTCGAGCGCTGCGGGTACGAAGTGGTGACGGCCCGGGACGGCCGCGAGGCGCTGGAGCGTTTCGCCGAGCGTCAGACCGAGATCGCCCTGGTACTGGCCGATCTCATGATGCCCCGATGCGATGGGCGCGATCTGCTGAAGGGGCTTCGAGCCCGGGGCTCGGCGGTCCCGGTCGTGCTCGCCTCCGGCTAGGCGCCAGACGCCGTCCGTGAGGATCTGATGGCAGAGGGCTTTACCGCGTTCCTCGCAAAGCCGTTCCAGCTCCACACGCTGGCGACCACGATCCGGCGTGCGCTCGACGACGAGTGAGATAGCGCCATGTTCATTTCTGGTAGACCTGCTGCACGTAGTCGCCTAATATACGTCTGGCACTGAAATTCTGCGCGGCGGATCGGATGGACGCCTTGCCCCGCTGCATCCAGCCGCGGGGCACCCCATCGGCATCGCGATCGCTCTCAACGGATCGATCTTCAACACGCATCGGATGGTGCTGCAGTACCTGTTCGAGGCCTGCCGGGACCGCTAGCGGCCTGACACGCCGCCTGCTGAGGTGCCGGGCGAAGTCTCGCCTACCTCTGAGGCTCTTCAACCGAGCCGAAGGCCCATTCGCCTCGGGACATCACGCGACGGATCCGGCGGGTATTCTCGATGTCGTCCAGCGGATTGGCATCGAGCAGCACCAGGTCGGCCAGCATGCCGGGCCTGATCAGGCCCAGCTCGTCTTCCATTCCGAAGAACCGGGCGGGCTGGACGGTTGCGGCGTGCAGCGCCTCGAGTGGGGTCATGCCGCTGCGGACCAGCAACTCGAGTTCCGTGTGCAGGCTATAGCCCGGGATGGCGAGGCCGATGGGCGTGTCGGTGCCGGCGCCGATCGGCACACCCCGGTCTTCGAGTCGGCTGATCAGGGACAGGCTCCATTTGGCGAAGGTGTGATCCATCGTCGCCGCTGCGGCTGAAACCTGCGCGGTGAAAGGCAGCCAGCGCTGCTGGACGTCCTCCGGCAATTCCGCCAACGCTGGCGCCCAGTCCAGCCGTTCGAACGGGCGGATCATTGCGAGCGTGTTGAGGCGAAGCGTGGGCACCTGGGTCGTGCTCGTCAGCGCATCCAGCACCGTGTTGCAGCGGGCTTCGTCATGGTCGGCGATTGCGGGAAGGCGCTGCTCGGCATGGAGTTCGCGGCGCAGATCGTAACCGCGGCCTTCCACGAAGCTGCGAATTCTCGATTGTCTGACTTCGAGCAGGGATGCCCAGTTGCTTGCGCAGGCGAGTTCGATGTTGCGCAGGTGTTCCATCGAGTCGACCATGGGTCCTGCCGTGTCGGCCGTCATCATGAGCGGGACGTGAGATGCAATCGGCAGCCCCTGGGCCCGGGCCTCGCTGGCAAGGGCTTCGAACACGTCGGGATGGACCAGTTCGTAGATCTTGATGAAATCCGCACCGCCAGCCTCGAGCGCGAGGACGCTTCGGCGCGCGGCATCGATGTCCGGTACACCGGTGCCTAGCTTCGGCCGGCCCGGGTCGCTCCCGTCGTAGACGACGAACTTGCCGTCGAGGAGAGGCCCGGAAATGAAGATCCGGGGCTCCGGGTCCGGGTCCTCGCGCAATCGCGCACGGAGCGCGGCAAGGCGATCGAGCTCGCCGCCCGTGTCCCGCACGCTGGTGATGCCGTGCTTCAGAAAGAGGGCAGGCATCTTCTCCGTGAGCGATTCGTCGTAGAGAAAGTGGACATGCATGTCCCAGAGGCCCGGGATGAGGTAGCGCCCACCGGCGTCATAGGTGCGCTTGGCCGCGGGTGCGGGCTCGGCCATTGGCGCGACGGACAGGATCCGCCCGCCGTTCACCACGACTCGCTGGTCGGGGCGGAGCTCGTGAGCGGCATCGATCACATGCACGTTCTCGATACTCACGTCTGCCTGCTTCGGCTCGGTGACGCACCCCCAGAGCAAGACGATCAGCGCGAGAATTGTCGTGGTTCTGGGCCGCGGCATCGCTGTAGAGAGTACATCCAATCGCATCAAGAGAAGATCGCCGGATCCGACGTGAGGGCGTCCAGGTCGATGCCCCGCCGGGCCAGGTAGCGCCTGCGCGCCGGATAGTACGCCACGGCCACGACGAGACCGATGGCGAGCGCGAGCACGACGTTCCGGGGCAATCCCTGTGCGAGCAGGAACACGCCGACGAGGCTGAGCGCCTCCGATACGACGAAGAACGTCCAGAGTCCGAATTGGCTCAGCTTCAACATCGATCGCTCGTACTCGGCGGGGAACCTCGTCGGGATCCGTGTGGTGACCCAGAAGATGAACAGGCCGGGGAGGGTGGCCGAGATCGTCGCGGCCCGGGCAATCACGCTGATATCGAGGTCCGCGATGAGGGGGACGATGCCGACGATCAGCATGACGGAGAGGATCCAATGCGGAGCGCCGAAGCGATTCCGCAAGCCGACCCACGCGGGGAGCAGGTCGTCCCAGCTTGCGACCATGAAGTTGCGGGGAAGCTGGATGAACTGCGCGTTGAGCGTCGTGCAGATGGCGATACCCGCCCCGCCGACGAGGAAATACGTCATCGCCCAGCCGGGCAGGAACTTCTCGCCCGCGACCGTGAGCGGCTGGTCGATCATCTCCTGCCACGGTGAGACACCGACGCTTGCAAGGGCCACGAAGCCATAGATGATCGCGACGAAGACGGTCGAGGACACGATGACCACCGGAATGGTTCGGGCCGGATTCCGGGTCTCGCCTCCCAGGCCGACGACGAGATGGGCGCCTCCGGTCGCAAACTTCAACAGGAACACCGCCGAGGCGAAGCCCACGAGACCCTTGGGAAACATAGGAGTGAGGATCGAGGTGTCGATGCTCGGCATGGCGAAGCCGGCGTACATCGAGAGCGCCGAGAGCAGGACGAGTACCAGGGCCAGCTGGACGCGGGATGCGATGTGCAGCCCGAAGAGGTTGGCGACGTAGAGAAGGACGATCACGACGATGCCCCAGGCGTTCACCGAGAGCGCCGGGAAGAGCGGATTCAGATAGAGACCGAATGAGCTTCCGTAGAGGCTCAAGCTGATGCTGGCGAGGAGGATGAGCATCAGGACGATCGAGCCCACCCAGCCGCTTCCCAGCCTGGAAGCCCAGACGTAGTAGGCGCCGACCGCTGGAAGGGCCGCACCAGCGACCATGATCAAGACAGAAACGATCAGCACGAGAACGGCGGCGGCGAGAAAGGCCAGCACGACCGAGGGCCCGGTCATGCCGATCGCCACTCCGGTGAGTGCGACGACTCCGGCGCCGATGATCTGGCCGATGGCGATGAAGAAGACGTCCCAGAAGGTGAGGACCTGCTTCAATTCGCCGCGTGCGTTGGCCATTGGTTCCTTCGCTGGTTCTCAGCTCCGAACCCAGGTTCGAAACGGAGGCAGAAGCGCAGGGGGAGAAGCTACCACCGTCTCCCCATTCTATTGACACAGCCCCAGCGGCCCGGGCCCACTGTCAATCAATCGCGATGTACAGCCATGCCCAGGCGTTGCATATCCCCAACCAGCCGTTCGGAATCGACCACGTGCCCCATCATGCCGAGGCCCGTTGAGATGGTTCCGTCGAGTACCTGGAAGATGCATGACACGGCCGGAATCGCGGTGGCGATGTACCCGTCCGTGTGCCGCAACACCTGTCGGATCTGTTGTTCCTGTCCTGCACGTTCACCGCTCAGTTCTACCGCCACGACCACACCGAAGGGCGGCGGAGTGCGTTGGGCGGCTCGCATGAAGAGCCTGGCCCCGAGCCGGGCCGCGCTCGGAATTCGTGCGAGCTTGAGCAGGAACCAGACGGCGGCGATGACATTCGCGCGGGGATTCAGGCCGGCTGCAAAGGCACCCGCGCGCTCGAAACGGAGTTGGTCGGAGAGCGGCGTCAACTCGGGGAGGTTCATCGGGTAGCAGGCGCACGCGCCATACGGATCTCCAAAGTCGATGGACCGCGTCGCCATCAGTGGTGCCTGACGCCAGCTCCCGCTCTCGAACAAGATCGAAGGAAGGGCCGTTGCCGACACCATGTCGATGGCCGAGCCGTAGGTGAGATCCCGATCGCGAAACAAGACACCCACTGTCACGTCACGAACACGATCCAATTGCTCGGCAGCACCTCGCACGAGTGCGGCTGGAACGCCTGGGACCAATCCGGCATGGGTAACGAACCGAGCCCCTGCCTGCTCGACTGGACTGGACAATGCTTTCGCGTCAGCTGGATCGCTGACCTCCAAATTGAGAGAGACAAAATCGATCCGGGCTTCCAGCGCGGCCTCCATCGCCTGGGCCTCGATGCCGGTCAAGGGCGCACACACGGTGACCAGATCACAGCGGCGAAACCCCGACACCAACCCGGGCCCGTCTGCTGCGTCGAGTTTCATGCCCTCGACGCGATCTCCATGGCCCGCAGCGTTCAACCTGCTCGCCTCCGCCTCGGCGCTCTCGGCGTTCCGCCCAGCGACGATGAGACGCGCATCGGTGTGCTCGAGAAGAAGCTCCGCGAGCGGCTGCCCGGCGCGACCGTACCCGCCCAGAAGCAATATCGTCTTGCCATCGCCGAGTCGCTCGTCACTCATGGGCCGGACTCCTCGCCGTGCTTCCCCTGCGCCTCGTCCTCCAGATCGTCGGCATGCCAGAACGTCCGCACGAGGAATTCGATGACGTCGGTCGGAGGATTCGCGTCGGGATCGTTCAGCCAACTGTGGAATGCACCCGCGACGAAGTTGGTCGCAGCGCTCGCGATCGTATTGGCGTCGAAATCCCTTCGGAGGTGGCCCGAGCTCTGGAGGCTCGCCGCGGTGGCGGTGAACCCGAGCTGGGTTTCCCGGGTGAACCGTTTTCCGGTCGGCGTTCCCAGGATCGCCCGCTGAGCCTCGATCGCGAGCTCCCGCCCGATCGTGGGGGTTGCACCGAAGGCCTCGATCGCGAGCCCCTGGAAATCCTCGGCACGAAACTCGCCACGCTGCGAGCGGTCCACCAATTCGTCGAGTAGTGCCATCAACGCATCGAGATACAGCTCGGCCAGCTTCTGCAGCAGGTGGTCCTTCGTTCGATAGTGGCTGTGGAACGTCACCGCCGAGATGCCCGCGCCACTGGCGATCTCCCGGACCGTCGTCGCCGCGTAGCCCTGGCGCACGAAGGCCTCGAGCGCGACGGAAAAGATCCGCTCGCGGGTCTCCCGGACTTTCTGCTCGCGTCGGCCTGCGATACCCATCTCCCCGTCGTGCGCGGATGTACCTCCGAGCCAGCACCTGGCGCACCCTTTGTCGGGTAGCGCTCACCCGGAGAGCTGTTCGGTAAGCGTACGCGGGGTAGGCGCTGGTGGCCAACGGACAGCCGACTCACGCCTGAGGCAAGGTACGCGGGACCGAAAGGGACAGGTCTGATCCTCGGCAGAGTGCCTTTGAGACGCGCTGCGAGTTGTCGTAGGTTACGTAGCGGCCGAACCACAAGCTCGAGCCCGCCAGAGCCCCCTGAATCCGATGGAGGATCGTCATGGGAGAGCCCGAGAGCTTCGTCTCCATGAACGAGGCGCTCCACGAAGGAGCGCGGAAAGAAGCGCACCTCGACGATTTTGGAGACCCGTCCTACCGGAAGGGCCTCGAGGTGCTCCTCACCTCCCTCGACGAGGACGACAACCTGAGTTCGCTCGGCCGGGCCATCTACCGCGGGCAGCTCACGAAGATCCTCGCAACCCGTCTGCGTACCGTACAGCGCCTGAAGGAGCAGCCCGAGGTCCTCGAGCGTGACATCCTCCGGCCGATCGTCATCACGGGCCTCGTGCGAACCGGCAGCACGGCCCTTCACTACCTCATGGGGCAGGACCCCGGGCTGCAGAAGCTCGAGTACTGGCTCTGCGCCGAGCCGCAGCCCCGCCCGCCGCGGGACGCGTGGGAAGGCAACCCCGACTTCCAGGCCGCGGTGGCCGAGCTCGACTTCCTCTACAACACGACGCCGGACCTGATGGCGGTGCACGAGATGAAGGCCGATTGGCCAGAGGAGTGTCGCCACATCCTCGCACAGTGCTTCACCGATGATCGCTTCGAGACGTCTGCCACCCTTCCGCTCTACAACGAGTGGTATCACGGAACCGCGCACCCGGAGTCGTATCGCTGGCACAAGAAGGTGATCCAGCTGATCGGTTCGACCGAACCCGGCTCCACCGAACCCGATCGACGCTGGCTACTCAAGTATCCCGTCCACCTCCGGCAGCTCGATGCGCTCTTCGCGGTGTATCCCGACGCTTGCGTGATCCAGACCCACCGCGATCCTCGCACCGTGATGGCCTCGTACGCGAGCTTCATCTCGAAGATCCGTCGCATGCACCAGCAGGAGGTCGATCTCACGTATGTCGCGCGCGAGCAGATGGAGAGCTGGGCTCACGCCGCCGAGGAGGGGATGCGATTCCGGGGCGCCCACGGAAGCGAAAGGTTCTTCGATCTGCGGTTCCAGGATTTCATGGCGGATCCCGTCGGCTCCGTGAAGCGCATCTACGATCGCTTCGATCAGACGCTGTCGCCGGAAGGCGAGGCCCGCATGAAGGCGTGGCGCGACGACCATCCCCAGGGCAAGCACGGGAAGCACAGCTACGAGAAGTCGGACATCGGAATCGATGACGGCGAGATCCTCGAGCGCTTCTCTGTGTACATGGGCCAGTACGGGCTAGACGCGTAGGAACAGCCGGGCAGAACGCCCTCGCCAGGAAGCAAGCTCATGAGTTCCTTCGATCGCAAGCCCCGAACCGAGCATGAGGAGCACCTGCTCGCGCAAGCCGCAGCACTCCTTCCGGCCAGCGCTCGCACGCCCACCATGTCGCTCGATTCCGCCATGGTCGTCCGGGAAGGCCGCGGCTCGAAGATCGTAGATGTCAGCGGCAACGAGTACATCGACTACCTGCTCGGCTCCGGCCCGATGTTCCTGGGCCACGCCCACCCGGCGGTGGTCGAAGCTGCGCGGGAGGCGGTGGGCCGCGGGACGAGCTACCTGCTGCCGAACGAGCCGGCCATCCTGCTGGCCGACGAGATCGTTAGGGCCGTTCCGTGCGCCGAGCGCGTCGCGTTCGGAAGCACCGGCAGCGATGCAGTCTTCTTCGCCCTGCGCCTCGCGCGTGCCTATCGCCGCCGCGACAAGATCCTCAAATTCGAGGGGGGCTACCACGGGCAGGGTGACCACGTCCTGATGAGCAATCAGTGGACGAAGGAGCCGGCCGATTTCCCGCTGGCGATCCCGAACTCCGAAGGCATCCCGGCTTCTGTGCAGCAGGAGGTTCTCGTTGCTCCCTTCAACGATATCGACCGCGCCTCCGCGCTGATCGAGGCCCATGCTGACGAGCTCGCGGCCGTGATCGTGGAGCCGATGCAGCGCACGATCCCGCCGCGCCCCGGCTTCCTCGAGGGCCTTCGCGAGGTGACGCGTCGGCTCGAGATCCCGCTGATCTTCGATGAGGTCGTGACGGGCTTCCGATTGGCGTATGGCAGCGCGCAGGAGTACTACGGCGTCACGCCGGATCTCTGTGCGATGGGAAAGAGCCTCTCGGGCGGGCATCCGCTTTCCGTTGTGTGCGGCGTCGAAGAGCTGATGGTCTTTGCGGAAGGCGTCCGCAAGATCACGGGGAACTACGTCTCGTTGACTGGGACCTTCAGTGGGAATCCGGTCTCGTGCTCGGTGGGGCTCGCCGTCCTCGAGGAGCTGCGTCGGGAAGGGCTCTACGAAACGCTCTTCGCCCGCGGCCAGCGGTTGAAGGACGCGCTGCAGGCGAGCTTCGACAAGGCGGGAATTGCCTGCAGGGTGGCGGGTGAGCCGCCGGCATTCCAACCGTGGTTCACCGAAGAGGAGATCGTCGACCATCGGTCGTGCCAGCGGTCGGACCCGTTGCCCGGCCATGCGCTCGCCCAGGCGCTCCTGGATCGCGGCGTCCTGAAAGGACACGAGAAGTTCTTCGTCTCGACGGTTCACAGCGACGCGGACATCGACTTCACGATCGACGCGATCCAGGACGCGGTTCCGGAGATCGTAAGTAGAACCAGGAGGTAGAGAAGTGGGCGAAGGAAAGGTGGGTGCGATCATCGTGGGGACGGGCTTCGGCGTGCTCACCCACCTACGCGCGCTTCGCAAGGCGGGTATCGAGGTGCATGCCCTGGTCGGTCGCAACCCCGAGAAGACGCGGGATCGCGCCCAGATGTTCGATGTCCCCCGCGGACTGACGTCTCTTGCGGAGGCACTGGCCCTGCCGGGTGTGGACGCGGTCACGATCTCGACGCCTCCTCACACCCACGCGGAACTCGTGCTGGAGGCGATCGCGGCCGGGAAGCACGTACTGTGCGAGAAGCCCTTCGCTCGCGATGCCGACGAGGGGCAGCGCATGCTCGAAGCGGCGGAGCAGGCGGGCATCGTCCACCTGCTCGGCACGGAGTTCCGTTATGCGACCAGCCAGGCCTTGCTGACACGGACTGTGCGTGAAGGGGCGATTGGAGAGCCCCGGCTGGCGACTTTCATCATGAACGTGCCCGTGCTGGCGGATCCCGCGAGCGAAGTGCCGGATTGGTGGTCGCGGTCGGAGAGCGGGGGCGGCTGGTTGGGCGCCTACGCCTCCCACATCATCGATCAGGTTCGCGCGACCCTCGGAGAGATCTCCGGTGTGAGTGCCTCGCTTTCCCGGGTCACGGATCGGGATTGGACGGTGGAAGACAGCTACACGGTGCACTTCCGCACCGCGTCGGGTTGCGACGGTCTCCTCCAGAGCACTTGTGGCGCACGCGGACCCATGGACATGATCACGCGCGTCTCCGGATCGAACGGCACGGCGTGGTTGCAGGGCGCGGACGTCCTCGTCGCGGACGCGGCCGGGACGCGGACCCTCGACGTGCCGGAAGATCTCCGCACGCTGCCCCCCGAACCGGCCCCGCGCGAGTTGATGGAGACGGCCTACGACCACCTTCACGCGGCCGGATTCGACCTCGGCCCCTACACGAAGCTCGCCGAAACGCTGCGCGATCGCATCCTCGGACTCGAAACAGCGGCCGATCCAGCACCGGCAACCTTCGCAGACGGGCTCGCGGCCCAGAGGGTGTTGGATGCGATTCGCAAGTCGTCGGCCGAGCGTTGCTGGGTGGAGATCGGGGAGTGACCTTGCCCTGCTCGACCCGGTTCTCGGTGCGGCGGCCGCATAGCAGTTCTGTCGCAACGAGTTTCAGCTCGAACATTCCAGTCCGCTCTTTGAGACCGGTATGAGAGACGAGTTCTTCATCCTGCATCGCGGACTGCCGCGCGAAGGGCCGGGCGAGCCGGCGGACGTGGCGTGGGCCGCCGGCGTGGTCGGACTGGCGCCGGATGCGGCGATCTGCGATGCGGGTTGCGGACCGGGAGCGGACATCGAGGCGCTGCTGGCCGCGGCGCCGCAGGGTCATGTCACCGCGATCGAGGGCCACGCGCCCTTCGTCGACGACCTGCGCCTGCGCTGGGGCGATCATCCGCGCGTCACTTCCCGGGTCGGTGACATGAGTCGGCTGCAAGGGCCTTTCGATTTGATCTGGTGTGCCGGCGCGCTCTATTTCCTCGGGGTGACCGAGGGGCTGACGGCCTGGACCGGGGCGCTGGCGCCCGGCGGCGCGGTTGCATTTTCCGAACCGTGCTGGTTCACCGCGACGCCGTCGGATGCCGCGCTCGCGTTCTGGGCCGAGTATCCAGGGGTCACCGATGCGGAAGGCATCGACGCACGGGTGCGGGCGGCAGGCTATGAAACCCTGGCCACACGCCGGGTTTCGGATGCGGGATGGGAGGCCTACTACAGCCCGATGCAAGCGCGCATCGCAGAGCTTCGCCCCGACGCCGATGCGGAACTGCGCGCCGAGCTGGATCTGAACGTCGAGGAGATCGCCGGCTGGCGCGCCACCAGGGCAGAGTCGGGATATCTGCTGTCGGTGGTGCGGCCGCGATGAGTTCGTAGGCCTGCGTCAATCCTCGCGTAGTCCTTCAGCGAGTCGGTAGCTTGAGACGTCCGCGCTGGTGAAGAAGTTCTTCCCATCAGTGGCGCCCGCCAACCCTGCCGTCGGGATGCGCGACTGAGTGCGCCGCCGCTTCCCCGGTGACCTTCGCAATGAGGGCGCGACTACTCGACCCGCTGGAGTTGTTGCCACTCGATGGTGGAGCCGATGTTGGGGTCGACGTTGGGGTTGTCGGTGTGGATGTAGTTGCCCCAGCCGTCTGACCAGTGGTGGTCGGCGTAGCCGTGTTGCGAGGTGCCGGTGACCGTCGAGGAATCCTGGAAGGTTTCGCGGTCGTGGATCGAGTCGATGAACTTGTCTTGCCCGGACATACCGCTGGATGAGGGCGATCCGCCGCTGTGAATGCCGGCGATGAAGCTCTTGTGGGCGGTCGTGTCCATGGCGGCTCGGTGACGTTGCATGATGTTGGCGCGGAAGGCGTCGTTCTGGACGGCGAGAGCTCGGCTCTGCGCCATGATGGCTTCTCGCGCTCGGCGGTTGTCGACGAGATTTTGCTGGAACTGGGCGTCCAGGTGCTGCTTGACGCCCATGTGGAGATCGACCCACGCGGGGTTCGGAGTGCCGGATCGAACCATGTAGGTGAACATGCTGCGATGTGAGTCCAGGCTTCCTTCCTGGGTGATGAAGGCGTGGACGCTGCTGAGTCCCCAGGTCGTCTGGGTGGTCACCCCGGCCTCGCCGCGCATGGTGGCGGAACTGATGCCATGCACGGCATAGATCTCTTCCTCCATTTGTTGGCCTTCCCACGGGAACACGGCGCGGAGTCCGACGCCGGTGAAATTGGGGCCGGTCTGGCCCAGCGCGGCGGGGAGGCCGGGGACTTCGCGGACCCCCGTGATCTGGAATCCGGGGACGTCGGGTTGGTAGATCCGGGTGACGGCTTCGACGAGGGCGGCTTTGGGCTCCATCGGGGCGACGTTGAGCATGCCCATGTTCATTTGACCGGGGTTGTTGAGCGCGGCATCGCCGGTGAGCCAGTAGCAGGTGAGGTCGGGAAAGAACTGGAGCCGCTTCGTTTCCTGCGGGTCGGTCAAGGAGGCGCCGAGAACAGCAGGGACCACGTTGTTGTCGAGGTTCCACTGAACTTCGGATTCGAGCGTCCAGCCGACGGGCCCGCGGATCGCATAGACGGGCATCTGCGCCTGCTCGTCCATCACGTAGTAGATCTCCATGAGCGGGTTCCCGGCGTCGCTAGCCGTTTCGTCGGGTGTCTGCCCACAAGCTCCTAGAGTCAATGCCCAAACGATGAGCCCGCAGGCCAGGAGATGTGCTCTCATAGGGGAAGTCTTGCAGGTTGGTGGGTGCGCGGGAAGGGGAGAGGATGCGCGCATCTCTCGCCAGGCACACGCGCGGTTGCGTGACTGAGGCCGGTTACCCGACCTCGCGGCAATACACCCCTACGGCGGCCTGCACGCGCTCGGTGTAGTCGACGACCGGTTGGAACTCCTGGATGACTGCAGTCATCCAGGTGCTTGGACAAGGTGTCCCTCCTTTGGTTGTTGGTCAAGGAGGTCAACAGCAGCGGCCTTCTCTTGCCTGGGGCCATGAGACATAGGCTCCAACGGATCCGCTGCAATAGACAACGCGTCTGCTCGACCATGACCTCGGATTCGTAGCGAAGACCGAGCTTGCCCAGAACCCGTTGAGAAGCCAGGTTCTCCGGTGTCGTAACACCGATCAAGGTTCGGAGCTCGAGCTCGGCTTGCGCAACGCCGAGGCAGAATTCGGCCGCTTCGGTCGCCAAGCCCTGTCCCCAGTAGATGGGAAGGAAGGCAAACCCGATCTCGACATCGTCGATGGTCCCGGTGGAGAGCCAGCGCAGGACGATCCGGCCGATCCAGTTCTGGCCGCCCTTGGGGTGCAGCATCCAGATCCCGAACCCGTGCGTGTCCCAGTGGCTCGAATTCCGCGCGAGATAGCGCGCCGTTTCGGCGTAGCTTCTAACGCCGCCCAGCCCGGCCATCACCTTTGGGTCACGATGAAGTATCCGCAGATCCGGAAGGTGAGCGGGCGCGATTCTCTCGCCCTCCAGTCGGGCGGTCTGAAACGAATCCGGGACCGGCATCGTCGCTTGGACTCCCACCTCGCCGGCCAACTACCCTTGGATCCACCGCGGGCCCTTCAGCAGAGCATAGCCCTGCAGCTCATTTTCGAGCTAGCGCATCGCTCCCTGGCATGCCGCAGCCGATGGCACACGCCCCGGCAGGCGAACCGGTCGAGAGTGTTCCCGGCACGCGACCCGCGGCGACGGTGGGCTCGTAGAGGAATCCAGTCCTTCCTCTCCCGAGCGATGGGAGGCGTCAGCCGACCGGAGTAGAGGAGTCCGACACTTCGGGAGCACCGAGCCAACGGAGACAAGAGCCCGATGGTGGACCCCCTGCTCCCGGCTTCCGCGAGCACACGGGCCGAATCCGCTGGGCCGCTCTGCTCCAGCGGGTCTTCGAGATCGATGCGCTTCGGTGCCCGCGCTGCGGCTCCACCATGCGTCTGCTCGCGGCGATCGAGGACCCGGAAGTCGCCCGGCGCATTCTCGAGTGCCTCGAGCTTCCCGCACGGGCCCCACCTCTGGGCAAGGCAGCCGGCCCACACGACGCGCCCGCGAAGCTGGAAGACGACTGGTTCTTCGATCAGTCAGCCGATGACGGCGTGCCGTAGCTCACGAATCAGATCCCGATGCCCCGAAGGCCCCCGTGCGCCCGGGCCCGGCGGCCACGCGGTTCGGGAGAGCCGATCGCGACGGCATCGGCGCCTGTGCGGCGCGCGCAGCTTGAAATCGCCCCGTCGCGGGCTCCCTGCAGGGGCTTGACATAACGCCCATACCCGGACATTGAGCTGTAGTACCCAAGTAGAAATGTCCGGTTTCTCCAAAGTAGAAATGTCCGCTTTCTCCAGTCGCCCGGGGTACCCCCGCGGGCATGGAGACAGTGAGCATGAGCTACGAGGAGCTGGATCGCGTGGGCGTGATCGAGCGGGTGATCGAGAAGCGGCTGACGCAGCGTGAGGCGGCGAGGATGCTGGGCCTGACGAGCCGGCAGGTGCGTCGGCTCCGCCGAGCCTACGAGCCGGACGGCCCCCGGGCCCTGGCGTTGAAGCACCGCGGCAGGCCCACAGCAACCTCGTTGGATCAGCTGAAGAATCTGTACGCAGCCGTGATCGTAGGGAAGCTCAGGGAATCCCAGAAGCCGCGATCGTTCAAGCGGGTCTTGAAGGGCGTGTACGTCCAGTCGATCCAGCAGTTCGACGTGCCGCGGGTACCGTAAGCCGTCATCAGCGGGGACCGCGGGAGGGGATCCAAACCTCTCGGATCGCGACGCGTTGGCAGTCGATGGATGTCACCGATCCCGTGCGGCCGGGTACTCGACGCCGCACGCGGCCTGCCCGCGCAGGTCCGCCTAGCGCCCGCAACAACCCCGGCGGCACCGACCGTTCATCGAACTCCCGTGTCAGCTGATTCGTAATCAGCAGGTCAGCGGTTCAAATCCG
>JAAETT010000438.1 GCA_024228115.1 bacterium | reverse complement strand
GGGCCGGACCTTCAAGGTCACGTGGCAAGGATGCCGCGAAGCCAACGGCGCTCGCTGGAGATGAGCCACCCGAGGGTTCGGACCGCGCTTACGTCCAGCGCCCTCACGCCTTCCACCCCAGCCACGAAGGGGAAGCTCGAGCTGAGGAGTCCGACGCAGCATGGTGTTGATAATGGCATTGTTTATATGCAATGTCAAGGAAAACCGGCGAACAAAGCTACCGGACGGGATCCGGCCGAGAATCCGCACACAGCCCGCCCGACCCACGACCCCAAGCCGACCCTGGCCCCACCCAGGCGGGCTAAAGCGCCGCGCCCCGGGTTGGCCAGGCGAGAACCCGCCGTAGGATCGAAGGAACTCCCTCACACCCAACCCGTCCCCCCTCACCAGCCCCGCGAAGACCGAGCCGGCCAACGGCTCCGCCCCGCAGGTGGCAACCGCGCCCAACAGCGGAAACCCACCGCCGTGGCGGCACCGGGCTCAACCCGGAAACGCCGAACCTACATCCGGCGGGACATTTGGATCGCGTCCTCTCCCCCCGGGTAGTATTTCTTCCGCAGGCCGTCCTCCCGGAAGCCGAGCGAAGTGTAGAACGATCTGCCGGCCTCGTTCCCCGCGCGGACCTCGAGAACGAGGACGGATGGGGGCGAAGCCCCGCTCGCAACCGCCTCGATCAGGGCACGGCCCAATCCGGTCCGCCGCTCCTCCGGGGCGACGCCCATCCAGAGGATCTCGGCCTCGTCCGCTACCCGATTCGCCAGGAGGAAGCCGGCGAGCCCCAGCCGTCCCGGCGCGACCCAGAGGCGCCCCGCCGGCGCGTCCAGAAAGCTCGCGAGACTCGAAACGCCCCCTGCCTCGGGGAGCACGCTCCCGGCCAGTGCGGCGACCGCGGGGAGATCCTCCCGCCGGCCCGGCCGCACGACGAACTCAACGGCCCGCGGCGCTTCCTTCGATCGCTCTGCCATCAACCACGCGGCGCCTTGATCTCAACCACGCGGCGCCTTGATCTTGAAGGCCCGGAGCTTTCGGGAGAGGCTCTCCCGCGCCATCCCGATCGACTCCGCAGTGCGCGAGATATTGCCGTCGTTCTCTTCCAGCCTTTCCACGAGGAAGCGCCGCTCGAATTCCTTGCGTGCCTCCTCGAGGGTCATCTCGTCCGTGCTCTCCAGGCGGCCGCCGCGACGGATCTCTTCGGGCAGGTCGCGATCGCGGACCTTCGGCCCCGGCGTCATCAGCACGAGACGTTCGATCAGATTCCGCAGCTCGCGGACGTTGCCGGGCCATGGGTAGGCCTGAAGCAGGTTCATTGCCCTTGCGGCGATCTCCTTCGGAGCAGAGCCGGACTCGCTGCAGAAGGCTTCGGCGAAGGCGGTTGCCAGCACGGGGATGTCTCCCTTGCGCTCGCGCAGCGGCGGCACGTGGAACGGGATCACGTTCAGGCGGTAGTAGAGATCCTCCCGGAACGTGCCTTCCTGGATCTCCTTCTCGAGGCTCTTGTTCGTCGCGGCGATCACCCGCACATCGACCTCGAGGGTTTCGGTGCCCCCCACCCGTTCGAATTTATGCTCCTGGAGAATGCGCAAGATCTTGGCCTGGGTGCGCAGGCTCATATCGGCGATTTCATCGAGGAAGATCGTGCCCTGATCCGCCAGCTCGAACTTCCCATGCTTGCGCGAGATCGCCCCGGTGAATGCGCCCTTCTCATGCCCGAAGAGCTCGGATTCGATCAACTCCTCGGGGATCGCCGCGCAGTTCACCTCGACGAACGGATGTTCCGCGCGCTTGCTCTGCACGTGGATCTGCTTCGCGACCATTTCCTTCCCGGTGCCATTCTCTCCGGTGATCAGCACCCAACCGTTGGTGGGTGCAGCAACCTGGATCTGCTCCTTGAGCTTCCGGATCGGCGGCGCGTCGCCCAGGATCTCGTGGGCACGGATCGATTCGGCCCGAAGCCGCACATTCTCAATTCGGAGCTTCGACCGCTCGAGGGCATTGCGGATGATGAGCAACAGCTTCTCGACCGAGAGCGGCTTCTCGACGAAATCGAACGCGCCGAGCTGGGTGGCCCGCACCGCCGTCTCGATCGTGCCGTGGCCACTCATCATCACCACGGGCAGATCCGGCCATGTCTGGCGCAGCTCTTCCAGGATCTCGATGCCATCCCGACCCGGCATGGCGATATCGAGAAGCACCAGGTCCGGCGCGTCCTCGCGAATCGCGGCCAGGGCTTCTTCCCCGTCGCCCACCCCATCGGTGGCGAAACCCTCGTCCGAGAGAATCCCCGCCAGAGAGCGGCGAATGCTCTCCTCGTCATCAACGATCAGGATGCGACCCACGGCCGAGGGAGCGTCCGGCCTGGCGCCCCTGATGTCAACGCCCCGAGAGAAGGGCCACCTCCCCTTCGCTGCCCGGATGCCCGTCTTGCACCCGAAAACGTCGCTCCATCGCTCCCACGGAGCATTCCCCAGGCGGGGGACAGGCCGCGCGCCCCCCGGATGGAAAAGGTCCAAGGGACGCATTCCGCCGTCAGGTGCTCTTGACGGGGAGTTCCACGATGAAGCGCGTGCCGGAAGGCTTGCGCTCGTGCACCCGGATGTAGCCGTGATGATCCGCGACGATGCGAGACACGATGGCCAACCCGAGCCCGGTGCCGTGATCCTTGGTCGAGAAGTAGGGCTCGAAGACCCGGCGTCGATCCTCGGGGCGAACGCCGACCCCATCGTCCTCGATCTCGAGCCGAACCGTCTGGAGCGGCCCATCGTGGAAGGTTCGCACCGTGACCGTGCCCTCCCGGCCCGCATCTCCGATGGCCACACAACCGTTGTCGATCAAGTTGGTCAGCACACGCCGCAACTGCTCCCGATCGAAATCGACTTTCGGAAGGCTGTCATCGAGTTCCATCTCGAGGGCCACGCCCTCGGTTCCGGCGTAACTCGATACGGCTTCCTGAACCAGCTGATTGAGATCGTCCGGTAGTGGTTTGGCAGCGGGCAGGCGCGCGAAATTCGAAAACTCGTTCACCAGCACCTTCAGTCCCTCGACCTGGCTGGTGATCGTATCCACGCATTCGTCGAGGACCTGGGCGTCTTCCGGAGCGCCGCTGAGCCGATCGCGAAATCGTCGGCGGATGCGCTGGGCGGAGAGCTGGATCGGTGTCAGCGGGTTCTTGATCTCATGGGCGATGCGCCGAGCGACTTCACGCCAGGCCGCCATCCGCTGAGCCCGAACCTCCTGGGTGTAGTCGTCGAAGACGATCACTGAACCCAGGGATCGTCCCTCGTCATCCTGGAGCAGGGAGAGCGTGACCGACAAGGTGTGCACATCTTCGCCGCTCGGAACCAACGCCTGGCGTCGCACGCTCTCCCGGATGCCCACACGCGTCTGCCCCTGGAGCTCACGGATCACATCGAGAAGCTCCGGTTGCTCGAGCACCTCCTCGAGCTTGCTTCCGATCATCTGGGTGCCCGGAGCCACGGCGAGCAATCGCTCGGCAGCGGGGTTGATCGTCCCGATCCGTCCCTCCGCATCCAGAGAGACCACGCCAGCGTCGACATTGCGCAGCACGATCTCCATATAGGCGCGACGTTGGTCGAGCTCCGCATTGCTGAGTTCCAGGCCGGAGAGCGCTTCGCGAAGATCCTTCGTCATCTGGTTGAACGAATTCACGAGGAATCCGATCTCGTCTTCGGATTCCTGGGGAATCACGACGCTGAGATCGCCCTTGGCGACGAGCTCCGTGCCCTCGGCGAGCAGACGAATGGGCGTCGTCACGCCCTTGGCGATCCGCAGCCCCCACCAGGTGGCGAACAGCACGATGACCAGGGAGAAGAGCAGGAGCACGAGCTTGTAGACCCCGGCGATGCGACCGGCCAGGGGCTTGATCGCCCGATACTCGTCCACCGCATTGCGAATCGTGTCCACCTTGTAGACGAGGGCATGGGGCACGAGGTGGTTCACGACGACCGCCCCGACGATCTCGTCGGCACGAACGGGATCCGAAGAGCGGATTGGCACGGCGCCGCGAATGACGTCACCGAGGTCCGTCCCGGTGCCCTCCACCAGGGTCGTGCTCTCGCCCGCCAGGGCGGAAGCGACGATCGCACTCTCCCGCTTCACGAAAGCATCGGCGGGTATTTCAGGGTTCACCAAGGTCGCGATCGGCTCCGCCTCGGCGAACGGAAAGATCTGCACCACGCCCAGGTTGTACTCTCGCTGCTTCCGCTGGACGAAGGCCTCGAGCTCGGCTCGCTGGTCTTCGCGCAGCAAACGCTCGTGGGTGATCTGCAGGGCGATGCGTTCGCCAAAATGCAGCGCGTTGCGCGCCCAGGCATCGTAGTAGGCGTCGGCCACCTCGTGGCTGTCGTCGATGGCGCGGTCCATCTGCAACCCGAACCACGCATTGATCGACGCCGTGATGAACGAAGACGACACGACGTACTGCACGCCCATCGGCACGGCCGCCATCAAGAAGAGCGCCAGCACGAACTTCAAGTTCAGGTGCGAGCCGAGGGTCCCCGAGCGCCGCTCGAAGATCAGCTTCACGAAGGCCCGTCCGATCAAGTAGATCAGGCCAACGATCAGCACGACATTGAAGACGTTCAGGAACAGGAAGAGCAGGCTGTCGCCGAAAGGCAACGCTTGCGGGAGGCTCGCCACCCGCTGCTCGACGAGAACCACCGCGCCGATCGCCGCCATCACGCTGGCCGTAATCAGCAGATCGCGCCGTCGTCGGCGTCGCTCCGCATCGGGCAGATCTTGCGGTGAAACATGGTGGCCGCTGTCGGAACCCAAGGGATCCGGACCAGCAGGCGGGGACGCAGGCATGGCAGCTCCGTAAACCCTGGAAAAACTTAATCAAAGTGAATTTTCCCAGCAAGCGGTTCGGGGTCAAGCCCAGCCCCGCAAAGGCCGATGAGACCGCCGGGAGAGCCGACCTGGCCCTCCCCTGGGGGGAAGACATTGGACGCGAATCTGGAGGGACTTCGCGCCCGGTTCGATGCGGACCCGGGCGACGACCTCGCTTTTGAAGCGCTGGAAGAAGCACATTTCCTGGCGGGCGAATGGGACGCGCTGGTCGCGTTGTACGAGAGCCGCCTCGAAGCCGATGCACTGGATGCGGCAGATCACGGCCCGGTGCGTGCACGACTGGTGCTTCGCCTCGCGCAGGTCCTGGAAGACCGTTGCATGGATGCGCCGCGGGCATTGGCGCGTTTCGAGGAAGCGGTGGAGCTCGATCCGAGCCACCGCCCGGCTCTGGCGCAATTGCGTCGCCTCTTCGCCCAGCGGGAGCAGTGGGATCGCTATCTCCAGCTCACCCAGCAGGAGGCCGGCCTGCCCATGCGCCCGAGCGAGCAGGCCGCCTTCGCGACCGAACTCGGCGAAGTCTGGTTGCACAAGCTCGGCGATCCGCAGCAAGCCGTCACCCAGTTCGAAACGGCCCTCGAAGCCGACGATACCTACGTCAACGCCCTGCTCGGCCTGGCCGACGCCCAGAAACGAATCGGCGCCCCGGAGCTGGCCGTGGTCGCGCTGGAACGCGCCATCGAGCGCCTGCGCGGTGTGGAGCGTGCACCGGCTCTGGTCTCATTGGGCCTCCTCCTGCGTCGCGAGCTGGACAACCCGGAGCGGGCGCTCCAGGCGATCAAGCGCGCGCTCACCGACGATCCGACGAACGAGGCCGCCCTCGAGGCGATGGCGGAATCCGCTTCCGACGAGAGCGACTGGGACGAGTTCGACGAGCTGATGGAACGCCGCTACCAGGCGACCCGGGACGATCTACGTCGCCTGGCCATCGCCCACGAAGCGGGCCGCGTGCAGCTCGAAGAAAGGCGCAGCGCCGAAGGTGCACAGCGCTGGTTCGAGCGGGCGCACGCCCTCTTCCCGGACGACCCGGTGGTGCATTTGTATCTGGCCGACGTGGCCCGGCTCTCCGGCGATCAGGATGCAGTGGCGAACCATCTGCGCCATGCCTCGACCCTGGCGGACGACGCCGCGCCGGTGGATGTCCTCCACGAGAGCGCACAACTCGCCACCGACCAGGGCGACGACGATTTCGCGGCCGAACAGCTCCAGCGCGCGCTTGCCCGCCAGCCCGACGATCCGGTACTGCGTGCGGATCTGATCGACACCCTGCAACGGCTCGGCCGAGATGGGGAGTTGCTCGATCTGCTGGTGGCCGAGGCGGAACAGGCAAGCGCCGGTTCCGCAGAACAGCTCACTGCATGGCTCCGCGTCGGAGCCCACCGGGAAGTACGGCTCGGAGATGCTGATGCGGCACGACAGGACTACCGCCGCGCCTTCGAGATCGATCCCGGATCCGAAGCAGCGGGCGACGCATTGGCGGGGTGTCTGACGACACTCGAGGCCTGGCCGGAGCTCAAGGCGCTCTATGAACAGATCCTGGAACACAACTCCACCTCGGTGTCTCGCCGGAGCCAGACGGCGTGTGCGCTCGGCAACCTCTTCCTCGGGCACGTCCTCGATCTCGATGCAGCTGCGGAAGCGTTTCAGCAGGGCCTCGATCTCGATGCGGGCTGCGCGGCCGCGCGCGAGGGGCTCGAGCGGGTCGCGCTCTCGCGCGGTGACGACGATTCGCTGCTGACCGCATTCGAGCGGGAGGCGCGGGTGACGAGTGACCGCGAACGACTCAGCTTCCTGGTCTGGGAGCTGGCGCGCATCTACGAGGACCGGCAGGAGCCGGCCCCCGCCCTGGGCTGGCTGATGCATCTATCGGACGCCGCTCCGGAGGATGTGCGCGCCCTGGAAGGCTGCGCGCGCTTGCAGGAAGAGCTTGGCGAGGATGCGGGGCTCTGCACCAGTCTCGAACGCCTGGATCCTCTTCTGTCCGGAGCTGAACAGGCCAAGAATCGCCAGCGACTCGCATCGCTCTGGGTCGTCAGCGGCGACCGGGTACGGGCCCTCGAAGCCACCCGGGCCTTGCTCGAGATCACCCCGGACGATGTGGACGCCCTCTGGGAACTCGATGCGCTGTTGGCGCAGGCCGGCGCTGCCGACGAACTCATCGAGGTTCGCCGCAACTTGTCGTCCCTGCTTCAGGGGCCGGAACAAGCCGCGTGCCTCGATGCATTGGCGGATCTGCTGATCGCCCGACACCAATCCGAGGACGCGCTCGATGCCCTCGACCGGTTGGCCGACGCTGGCGACGCCCGGCCGGAGGTCGCCCAACGCCGCGAAGCCCTGCTGCGAGACCTCGGCCGCTGGGACGATCTCTGCAGTGAACTGGTGCGACGGCGAGAGGGACTGGACCCCCTCGACCCGCGGGCATTCGAACTCGACGTGGAGTGCGCGGAGATCCTTCTCGATCGCATCGGCGATGCAGAGCGCGCCGTCGAGCTCTTCGACCTTGCGCGGGAGGCTTCGCCGGATTCCGGGCGAGCTCGGGCCGGCCTGGAAGCCGCACTGCGCCGAGCCGGACGCAACGATCGGCTCGTCGTCCTCCTGGAAGAGAAGGCCCGCGAAGAAGCCGATGCGGAGCAGCGTGCCGAGCTGACCCTCGAACGCGCGTTGTTGCTCGAAGAAACCCTCGAGCAACTCCCGGAAGCCAAGACGGTGCTGGCGGAAATCGCGGACGGGCCCTCAGCCCTCGCGGACGATGCGACCAGGCGCCTGGTCGCCCTGTTCGAAAGGACCGAAGATTGGGATGCGCTGCGCGAACACCGGGCGCGACAACTGGACAGCGGCGACGACACCGCTGATTGCGCGCTTCACCTCGAGCTGGCCGAGCTCTCGCTGGAACGCCTGGACGACCCGGCCCAGGCTCTCAGCCATCTCGAGAGCGCTGGAAAGCTCGCCCCGGAACGGGCCGAGATCTGGCAACAACTCGCAGCCTTGCACGAGCAGGCGGGAGATGGAGAGGCCACACTGGTTGCGGTCGAAGCGGAGCTGGCGACGGACCCGGACGAATCCCGGACCGCGCTTCTGCGCGGCCGGGCGGCAGAGCTTGCACTCGCCACCCTCGAAGACGAGGCCAGAGCCGAGGGCCATTTCGCGGCCCTGCTCGAACTGGATGCCACCCACGCCGGGGCGGCCCAGTTCCTGACCGATCGCTATGAACGCGAGGGCCGTCACGAGGAACTCGTTGCGTTACTGGGACGCCGCATCGAACAGCTGACGCCGTCCGAACTCCAAGCGGGTGGGGACGCCTCTCTGCGCCTGCGCATGGCAGCGCTGCAAGCCGGCCCCCTGGATCGGCTCGACGATGCCATCGCGAACCTGGAGATTCCGGCCGCTCGCGAGCTGACCCTCACCGTCGTCGCGGAACCCCTGGCCGATCTCTACGAACGGGCCGGGCGCGGTGAAGACCTCGTTGCCCTGGCCCGTCGTGCCGCCGGCCAATGCGATGTGGCGGAAGAACGGGCGACATGGAATCTGCTCATCGCCGACGCCCTGCGCCGAGACGGTGACGCATCCGGAGCCGCCGACGCGTATCGCCAGGCCCTGACGGATCGCCCGAGCGACCGCGCCGCCGAGAGCACTTTGCGCGATCTCTATCGCCAGCTCGGCGAGAGCGAACCTCTCGTTCGACTGCTCGAAGCCGAGCTCTCCCGGGTGGGCGGTCCGGCGGAGGTCCCGCTGCGCATGGAACTCGCGGGGCTCCTGTCCAGCGAGGCCGATCGCGGCGCCGACGCCCTGGTTCACCTTCGCCGCGTGATCGAGTTGGAGCCCGAGCAGGCCGTTGCCCTGGATCAGGCCATCGAGCTTGCCGCCAGGTATGAGCTTCACGAAGAGACCCTCGAGTTCCTGGGCCTGGCGCTGAAGCGCAGTCGCAGCCCGCTGCCCCGTGCGAGGTTGCTGGCCCGCCGCGGTGGCATCAAGGCCGATGTCCTGGCACAGCCCGGCGACGCCCTCGCCGATTTTCAACAAGCCGTCGCGTTGGATCCCACCGATGGAGCGCTTCGCGCCCGGGTTCGCCAGTTGCTCGAGGAGCAGGGCGATTGGTTGGGCGTCCTCGAATGCATCGAGCGGGAAGCGAGCCGGCTGCCCGCCTCCGCCGAGGCCGAGCGCGCCAGCTTGCTGGAAGAAGCTGCCGGCCTGGCCGCGACCCACTGCAGCTTGGAAGCCTCGCTACCGTGGCTGACTCGCCTGCGCAGTCTGCGGGCGGAAGATGCCACGGTCCTCACACGCATCGCAGAAGTCCACCGCGCCGCGGGCCGAACCGACGCTCTGCTGCGCGCGATCGAGGACGAGATCGCCTTGGATCCGGCAGCCGAAGGAAGGGCCGCCCTGGAGTGCGAACGGGCCCGGCTCTTCGAGCAGGAACTCGGTGCGCCGGGTCGGGCGGTCCGCGCACTGGAAGCAGCGCGAGAGGCCGAACCCGAGGCCATCTCCGTCCTGACCGACCTGGAACGGCTCTATCGCGAAGCCGGGCGCACGCGTGAACGAGCGGGTGTGCTGACGGAGCTTGCCCGCGTCTGTGACGACGATGCTCGCCTCGCCTGGCGTCGCGCCGCGGCCGGCGCATCACGCGACCTCGGAGAACTACGAACCAGCGTCGAGCAGCTCTGGGAGGCTCTTCCGGACGCCGGCGAGGGGATCGACCGCGTCGAGATCCTTCGCGAGCTCGAAGACCTGCTGCCGCGACTCGGTCGGCGCGACCTCTGGGCTCGCGTAGCGGAAGCCGAACTCGTCTCGCTCGACCCCCAGGCACCGGTCTTCGTCGAACGCCGCCGGGAACTGCGTTGGCTGCTGGCCGAAAGCTATCGGAAGGAGCTTGCACGCCCGGACCTGGCCCTGCGGCACCTGCGCGAACTCCTCGACGGCGAAAGCAGCGGCGAAGCGCAGGCCCCGACCCGGCCCGCCGAAGACGCACTACTCGATTTGCTGCGCCATTTCGGCGAAGCGGTCGAGCTGGAGACCCGCCTCTGCCGGCGCCTCTCCGAAGACGCGACCACCGATGCCCCCGCCTGGTTCGAGTTGGGCCAGCTCCGCCTCGAGCGTTTGCATCGGCTGAGCCGGGCTGCTGAAGCATTCGAACACGCTTTGCGCGTGGACCCTGAGCATCTCGACGCCCTGCGCGGCCTGCGCTCCTGCTGCGAGCGGCTCGGACGCCAGCGCGACGTGGCACGCACACTCGAGCGCGAGATCGAACTGCGACCGGACGCATCGGCTCACGAACGCGCCGCGCTTCACCGTGCTCTCGGAGAGCTGTGCTGGCGCGAACTCGATTCGACCACAAGGGCCAGCCGCGCCTTCGCGGAGGCCCTCGAAGCCGACCCGGAAGATCTGGCTTCGCTCCGTTCTCTCCAGGCCTTGTTCGAAACGATGGAAGATTGGCGCGGCGCTGCGGATCTCTACGAAAGCGAGGTTTCCGTACTAGGCGACCGGGAGGCCGCGCGACGCCAGGAGGCGTGGCTGAAGGTGGCTGCCATCGCCCGCGATCGCATGAAGGACTTCGACCGAGCCCTCGCCGCCTTCCAATCTGCCAGCGAGGTCGCCACGTTGACCCTCGCGGCCCGTCACGAACTGGCGCGCCTCTACGCCCAGGCCAACCAACCGGATCGCTTCGCGGAGGTCTTCGCAAGCTGGGTCGATGCCGAGGGCTCCGGCGCATCCGTCGACGAACATCTCGAGCTGGCCTTTGCGCTGGAAACGCTTGGACGCGATGAAGCCGCACTGGCCCGCGTCGAGCGTGCGATGGCCCTCGACACCGAACACCTGGCGGCCTGGGATGCCGCCGCCCGCTTGCGAGACAGGCTGGGCCGAAGCGACGCCGGAGAGGCCTTTGCACGGGCTGCCGCTTGCACCCATGGCCAGGAGGCCGCCGAGCGCAGGTTGGCAGCCGCCCTGCGGACGAGTTCCGATGAGGAACGTGCCCGCCTGCTGGACCGCGCGGTCGCCGACGACCCCGCGCTCTGCGAAGCCCAGGCTGCCCTGGCCATCGTGGCCGCAAAGCTAGGCCGCCATGCCCAGGCGGAGCGGGCCGCCCTGCGCGCTCTCGAGCGCTGCGACGACCCGTCCCTTTCCTCGGAAACACGCTGCGAAGCCTCGCTCGCCGGCGGCCTGGCCGCTCAGGAACTCGGACATCGGCCGGAAGCGCTCTCGCTCTTCAACGCGGTCCTGGCAATCGATCCCGATCACTCCACCGCTCTGGCGGCTCATGGCGAAGCAGCCCTCGAAGAGGGCGACGCCGCCTCGGCCCGGACTTCCCTCGAACGTCTGCTCGCTCAGCCCGACGAGAGGCCGGACCGCGCTGCCCAGCTGGCTCGCCTGGGCCGAGCGCTGGAGCTGGAGAACGCGTCCACCGATGCGTTGCAGCGTTTCCGGGAAGCCCTGGAACTCGACCCGAAGCTCGACGATGCCCACCGTGGGCTGACCGAGTTGCTCGAGCGGGACGGCAAGATCGACGAAGCGGTGGACGCCCTTCAAGCCTGGGCGATTCGGGCGTCCGATGCCTCGGTGCGAGCCGGGCGTCTCCTCCATGCCGCCCAGCTCGAGCTGGCCCGACCCGCGCGCGAAGAGCCAGCCGAGGCGCTGCTCCGGGAAGCCGTCGAACATGGCCCCGAGAATCACGAAGGATGGACCCTGCTCTGTGATCTGCTCTGGGAGCAGGATCGCGGCAATGACGCGCTCGAGCAGGCCACACGCGGAATCGAGGCCCTGGGTGAAGTTCGGGAAGCCGCTCGCCTCGCTTTGATTCGAGGGCGTGCCCTCGAAACACGGGGGGACAACCGTGCGGCCGCCGAGAGCTTCGGCACGGCAGCGGGTTGGGATCCTGCATGCGCAGAAGGAGCTCTCTCCGCGGCGCGGCTGCTCCGCTCCCTCGGCGAATGGCGAAAATCAGCAGACGTTCTTCGAAGCTTCATCGACGCTGCGCCCGAAGATGCTGCGGGCGAAGTCGCCCCGGCACTCCTCCAGCTCGGCAGATTGCTCGCCGGTCCGCTCGAAGATGTCGACGGTGCGATCGACGTGTACGAACGCGCACTCGCAGCGGACCCCAGCCTGATCGACGCAGAGGAAGCGTTGGCGGATCTGCTCGTGCATCGGCCCGACCATTGGAATGACGCAGTACCACGTCATCTGGCCCTGCTCGAACGGGATCCCGTGCGACTCGCCTCCTTGCGTGGCCTGCTTCGCATCGCTCGTGGGCGGGAACAGGAGAAGGCGACGGCCATCGGCCTGGCGCTGCTGCGCGCCCTCGGCTGTGCGACCCCCGAAGAACGGGTCGAAGCGCCTGCGCGGATGCCCTCTTCCCCGGACGGCGCGTTCCTGCAGAACCCGACCTTCGAAACACTTCGCCAGCTCGCGATCGAGGCTGCCGACGAGATCGGTGAAGCCCTTGGTGTAGGCGCGGCCGGCGATGGCCCGCCTCCGACACCTGGAGCCGACCCGGTCACACGCTTGCGTTCTGCTCTGATCGAGGCGGAAGGCGAGCTCTCGGCGCCTGCGTTGGTGCCGCTCTCCAATCAGGAGACGGGGCAAGCCCTCGGCCTCGCAGCCGCGCTCATCCTGGAAGTGGAATCCGTGCAAGGCGACGGACACCTGGTCAACGAACTATCCCGAACCCTCGGGCGCCGCACGCGTCGCCGGTTGCGCAAGAGTCTGGGCCAGCTCACACCGGAAGCCCTGGCGGAGATGGATTGGAACGCCTGGCGCATGCAACTCCGGGTCGAGGCCGCAGGCGTCGCCCTCGAGCGAGTGGATGGCGAGCTGCGTAGCGCCTTTCTCGCCTGGCTCGAAACAGAAGACGGCGCCGCATCGGAAACGCTTCCGCCGGAATCCGATCTGCGCGATCGCGTGACGGCAGAGCCCCATGCGGAGCTCTTCTTGCGTCACCTGATCGATATCTGGGGCAGGGAACTTTGATTTTCCGTTCGCCGGAACCCGGGAGTCACGAGCTTTGAGCACACGAAAACGCGATGCATTGGCCAACCTCGACGACAAGCGTTGTGCGCGACGCTTCCGACGACAGACGATGCGCGTCATGGTCGACTACGTGTCGGACGGGCGAGCCTGTTGCGAGTACGCCACCACCCTGGGCGCAGGCGGGATGTTCATCCAATCCGAATCGCCCCTTCCGAAAGGCAGCTTGGTCAAGGTGCGCTTTCGACTCAGCGACGATCCGAACGACCTGGTCGAGATGGAAGCCAGGGTGGCATGGAGCCAGCCTCCGACCGCCGACGACGTGCGGCGCGACCCGGGCATGGGCATCCAGTTCACCGACAAGCCGGCAATTGCGGATCTCGCACACCGGCTCGACCGGCTAGGCGACGAGTAGCGAGGCGCTACTGAACGGATCGGGCAACGCGGCGAACGGAGGCCTTGCATTGGCTACGGTCTCGTCGGCCAGGGACGAAGATGTTCTAGCCTGAACTATGCACGAAAGTTGGCTGAGAAGCTGGCTTTCCAATGTTTCAGCGTGCCGCGCGGCGATTGACGCTGACGGATCTCGTTTTGGGTGGTCGATGCCCATTCCGTGGCGCGAATGCGGAGTGTGCTTCG